>JALHTP010000109.1 GCA_022865725.1 Methyloceanibacter sp.
GAGATTTTCGGGATGCATCTCTATAGCTGGGCCTTCATCGCCTTTGCGCTCATGATTGTCGGCTGCGGCCTGCTCCTGCTCGACGACCGGCAATTCGCCCGCTCCGAGCCGCGGTCCAATCGCTTGAGCGTGCTGCCGCTCGCGGCGTTCGTCCTGTTCGTCGTGCTCGCGGTCGGCAACGTCATCTCGACGCTTCTGATCTGCGGCGCGGGCTTCTGCCCCGAGGCGCCGGCGGGCTATCTGATCTTCAACGACAATCTCAGCCTAACCGAGCTCGCTCAGACGCTTTAGCCGGTCGAGCGCGCCTTGCAGGATGTAGGCCGCCGCCATGCGGTCGATCACTTGAGCGCGCCGCTTGCGCGAGGCGTCGGCCTCGATGAGATGCCGTTCGACCGCGGCGGTCGAAAGCCGCTCGTCCCAGAAGAGGATGGGCACCTCGATGCAGGCGGCAAGGTTGCGCGCGAAGGCCCGCGTCGATTGGGCGCGCGGCCCCTCCGAGCCGTCCAGATTAATGGGGAGCCCGATCACGACCGCACCGACATCGTGCTCCTCGATCGCCGCCGCTATGACTTTGGCGTCTTCTGTGAACTTGGTCCGCCGGATCGTATGGTAGGGCGTGGCGATCGCGCGCGTCACGTCCGACAACGCCATGCCGACGGTCTTGGTGCCGACGTCGAGGCCGAGCAGGCGCGCCTCGCGGGCAAGCAGCGGCGGCAGGTCTTCGATCGGAACGAGCGGTGCTACAGTCACGATAGGCGCATCAAGAGGTTAGACGCATGAAGATTACGTGGTTCGGCCATTCCTGCTTTCGCATCGATACAGACTCAAGCAGCATCCTGATCGATCCTTTCCTCACCGGCAACGCGACCTTCGAGGATGCCGGCATCCCCTTGCATAGAGCGGTCAAGGGCGTGACCCATGTGGCGCTGACCCATGGCCACGAGGACCACCTTGGCGACACCGTGCGCGTCTGCAAGGAGGCCGACGCCCAGCTGATCGCCGTGCACGAGCTTGCCACCTATCTGGCCGGCCGTGGGGTTGAGAAGATCGATCCCGGCAATACCGGCGGCACGCTGCATCATGGCGATTTCGACCTGACCTTCGTTCCCGCCTGGCATTCGGCTTCCAACATCGTGGATGGGCGTCCGGTCTATCTCGGCGCCTGCTGTGGGCTCGTCATCGCGCCGGCCGGGGGCAAGACCGTCTACCACATGGGCGATACCGCGATCTTCTCCGACATGGAGCTGATCAACGACATCTACCGGCCGGAGATCGGCTTCGTGCCGATCGGCGACCGCTATACCATGGGCGCCAAGACCGCGGCTCTGGCCTGCAAGCGCTTCTTCCAGTTCGAACTGATCGTGCCCTGCCATTATGGGACCTTCCCCGTGCTCGATCAGACCGCCGACAAATTCATCGCCGAGATGGGCGGCGACGTTGTCGCGGTGCCGGAGGTGGGGGTGCCCTTCGAGGTTTGAGCAAAGTTGCCGCTGGCGCGGCGCGGTGCTAGACGAGCCCCTAAGGAACTAGAAAATCCAGGCTATTCCGCTGAAATGTCCGTCGATCGCGCCACGGTCCGCCGCATCGCCCGCCTTGCCCGCCTCGCCATCACCGAGGAGGAGGCAGGCCGGCTCGAGCATGAGCTGTCGGGCATCCTCGATTGGGTGGCCCAACTCGACGAGATCGACACCAGCGCCGTCGAGCCTATGACGCGGGTGGCCGCCATGACCATGAAGCAGCGCAAGGATGAGGTCACCGACGGCTTCTGCGCCGCCGACATCCTCAAGAACGCGCCGGAGGTCGATGACGGTTATTTCGTCGTGCCCAAGATCGTCGAATAGGAGAGCGTCATGCACCGCGCCGCTCTGCTTGCATTTGGGGCCTGGCTTGCATCTTCGGGCTTCGCGCTTGCCCAAGGCCTGCCCGAGGGGGTTTTCGCCTCCTCCAAGGAGGGTTGCGCCAAGCTCAAGGAGAAGACCGTGGCCGAGCTTGGCCAGGACCTTGATTTCACCGTGCTGAGCAAGACGGGCGTCACCGCCAATGCGCAGCGATGCGACTTCGTCGGCGTCACGCCGCGCAACGCGACAAGCTGGCTGGCGACCGCGTTTTGCGAGGAGCCGGGTTATGCCTTTCCCGATCTGTTCGCGATCGTGCAGAACAAGACGGGCGATCTCAGCGTCACGCGCATGACCGTGCAACAGGATTCCTACGACGAGACCGACGAGGACTCCTCGGCGCTTGCCGACGATCTCGACCCGTCTGAGGTAGGCCGGCACGAGGGTTCCGGGAGCGCCGGAAGCTCAACCGCCGACGAGGGCGCTGCCTCCGAGGCGCCGGCCGCCGATGATGCGTTGAACGCCTATTTCCGCTGCGAGAGCGGGAAGCAGTAGACAAGTGACCAAGCTCACCGACCTCACCATCGCCGAAGCGCGCGACGGCCTGCGCGGCAAGTCGTTCTCGGCGCGTGAGCTTACGCAAGCTCATCTCGACGCGATCGATGCCGCCAACGATGCGCTCAACGCCTTCATCCTCAAGACGCCGGAGCGCGCGCTGGAGATGGCTGCCGCGAGTGACACGCGGCTCAAGAAGGGCGAGGGGGGCGCACTCGAAGGCATCCCGCTCGGCATCAAGGATCTCTTCTGCACCAAGGGGGTCCGCACCACCGCCTGCTCGCACATTCTCGACGGCTTCACGCCGCCTTACGAGTCGACGGTGACGGCCAATCTCTGGGGCGCCGGCGCGGTCATGCTCGGCAAGCTCAACAATGACGAGTTTGCCATGGGCTCGTCCAACGAGACGAGCTTCTATGGTCCCGTGGTCAATCCCTGGCAGCGCACAGGGTCCAACGCCAAGCTTGTGCCCGGCGGCTCGTCGGGCGGTTCCTCGGCGGCGGTGGCGGCAAGGCTCTGCATGGGAGCGACGGCGACCGACACGGGAGGCTCGATCCGCCAGCCTGCTGCCGTGACCGGCACGGTCGGCATCAAGCCCACTTACGGCCGCTGCTCGCGCTGGGGCATCGTGGCGTTTGCCTCATCGCTCGACCAGGCGGGGCCGATCGCCCGCACCGTGCAAGACGCGGCGATCCTGCTCAAGGTGATGGCGAGCCACGATCCAAAGGACACGACGAGCGTCGATATGACGGTGCCGGACTTCGAGGCGGCCGTGGGCAAAGGCGTGCAGGGGCTCACCATCGGCATCCCCAAGGAATATCGCGTGCCCGGCATGGCGCCCGAGATCGAGGCGCTGTGGCAGAAGGGCGTGGAGTGGCTGAAGGCGGCCGGCGCCAAGATCAAAGATGTAAGCCTGCCGCATACCAAATATGCGCTGCCTTCTTATTATATTGTCGCGCCGGCGGAGGCCTCCTCCAACCTCGCCCGCTATGACGGTGTGCGCTACGGCCTGCGCGAGAAAGGCTCCGACGTGATCTCCATGTATGAGAACACGCGGGCCGCGGGCTTCGGCGCCGAGGTGAAGCGCCGTATCCTGATCGGGACCTACGTGCTGTCGGCGGGCTATTACGACGCGTATTATCTGAAAGCGCAGAAGGTGCGGACCCTGATCAAGCGCGACTTCGACACTGCGTTCGAGACGGTCGACGCGATCCTGACGCCGACCACGCCGGGCCCTGCCTTCGCGATTGGCGAGAAATCGGGAGACCCCGTGGAGATGTATCTCAACGACATCTTCACGGTGACGGTGAACATGGCGGGGCTGCCTGGACTTTCGGTTCCCGCCGGACTGTCGTCGGAAGGGACGCCGCTTGGGCTTCAGCTCATCGGCAGGCCGTTCGACGAGGAGACGCTGTTCCGTACGGGCCGCGTGATCGAGGCGGCGGCGGGCCCGCTTTCCAAGCCTCACGATTGGTGGAGCAAGGCTGCATGACCGACAGTGTGACGAAGCGCATTTTGGTATCCTCGGGGAGCCCCTACGAGCCGGTCATCGGCTTCTCGCGCGCGGTGCGCGTGGGCAATATCGTCGCCGTCGGCGGGACTACTGCCGGCTCCGGCGGCAAGCCCGTGGCGATCGGCGACCCGGCGGCGCAGACCCGCGCCATTCTCGAGATCATCGCCAAGTCGTTGCAAGATGCGGGCGCAAGCCTCAAGGACGTGATCCGCACCAGGACCTATCTGGTGGACATCGCCCATTGGGAGGCGGTCGGGCGCGTGCATGGCGAGTTCTTCGCCGACATTCGTCCGGCGTCGAGCATGCTGCAGGTGACGGGCTTCATCAGTCCGGATTGGCTGGTCGAGATCGAGGCCGATGCCGTCGTTACCGGCGCATCGGGTTAGAGGATTTTCACGCCATGGTGCCACGCAAGGCCAAGGACTGTAGCAATATGGAGGAGGTGAGGGCCGAGATCGACCGCATCGATCGGGAGCTGGTCGATCTGATCGGCGAGCGCTTCGCCTATGTCGATCGCGCCTGGCAGCTCAAGCAGTCGCCGGCCGAGGCGCGCGTGCCCTGGCGCATCCAGCAGGTGATCGACAGGGTTCGGGCGCGGGCAGCCGAGAAGGGCCTGCCGCCAGAGCTCGCCGAGGCGCTATGGCGGCAGATGATCGGCTGGTTCATCCAATATGAGGAGGAGAAGCTCCGCCAGCAGGTTGAGGACAAGGAGTAGCGATTGGTTCCCCCTCTCCCCACTGGGGAGAGGGTAGGGTGTGGGGGATGGAAAGTCGAACGAGTCTAGCGCGGAATCTGCGGAGCGAACCGACCGCGGCCGAACGTAAGATGTGGTCGAAGCTCCGCAATCGCCGATTCCTGGGCCTAAAGTTCAAACGCCAAATTCCAATCGATAGGTTCGTCGTCGACTTTGTGTGCTTGGATGCAAAGTGATCATAGAGGTCGAATCTCTGGGTTATCTCGTATTGCGATTTTGGAATAATGATGTGCTCGCCAATATAGATGGCGTACTTGAGCTCATCGCTTTCACGGTTCAGCCGGAAGCGTTAGAACCCCCTCACCGGCGCGCAAAAGCGCGCCGACCTCTCCCCGCAGGGGAGAGGGTTAGCTGCGGCGTTGTCGAGGTATGGATCAGAAAGCGGACAAGTCGAATCTGATCGAAGGCGCCACCGGCCCCTTCGAGGTGGTGATCGGCATGGAGGTGCATGCGCAGGTCACCTCCAACGCCAAGCTGTTCTCGGGCGCCTCGACCGAGTTCGGCGGCGAGCCGAATAGCCATGTGAGCCTCGTCGATGCGGCCATGCCCGGCATGCTGCCCGTGATCAACGAGCGCTGCATCGCGCAAGCCATCCGCACCGGGCTCGGGCTGAAGGCGAAGATCAATCTCAACTCGATCTTCGACCGTAAGAACTATTTCTATCCCGACCTGCCGCAAGGCTATCAGATCAGCCAGTACAAAAGCCCGATCGTCGGCGAGGGCGAAGTCGTCGTCGATCTCCTGAGCGGCGAGCGGGTCACTGTCGGCATCGAGCGGCTGCATTTGGAGCAGGACGCCGGAAAAAGCCTGCACGACCAGCATCCGCTCCATTCCTATGTCGATCTCAACCGCTCCGGCGTGGCGCTGATGGAGATCGTGTCGAAGCCCGACCTCCGCTCCTCGGAGCAGGCGCGCGCCTATGTGAGCAAGGTCAGGACCATCCTGCGCTATCTCGGCACCTGCGACGGCAATATGGACGAGGGCTCGCTCCGCGCCGACGTCAATGTCTCGGTGCGGAAGCCAGGTGCCCCACTCGGCACACGCTGCGAGATCAAGAACGTCAACTCCATCCGCTTTATCGGCCAGGCCATCGAGTACGAGGCGCGCCGGCAGATCGAAATCATCGAGGATGGCGGGAGCATCGTCCAAGAGACGCGGCTGTTCGACTCAAAGACCGGCGAGACGCGCTCCATGCGCTCGAAGGAAGAGGCGCATGACTACCGCTATTTTCCCGACCCCGATTTGCTTCCGCTCGAGCTGACGCAAGCCTATGTGGCGGCGCTCGCCGAGGATCTACCCGAGCTTCCCGACGCCAAGCGCGCGCGTTTCATCGCGGACTATGGCCTGAGCCCCTACGATGCCGACGTGCTCGTCGCGGAGCGGGAGTCGGCCGATTATTTCGAGAAGGTGGCGCAAGCACGCGACGCCAAGCAGGCGGCGAACTGGGTGGTCAACGAATTGTTCGGGCGTCTCAATAAAGAGGGCCGGAACATTCTCGACTGTCCCGTCTCGGCGGACCAGCTTGGAAGCATCCTCGATCTGATCAAGAAAGGCACGATCTCGGGCAAGATCGCCAAGGATGTGTTCGACATCGTCTGGTCGGAAGGCGGCGAGCCCGTGATGATCGTCGAGGCGCGGGGGCTGACCCAAGTCACCGATATGGGCGAGATCGAGCAGGCCGTCGATCAGGTGATCGCCGCCAATCCCGACAAGGCCGAGCAGGCGAAGGCGAAGCCAACGCTCGCCGGCTGGTTCGTGGGCCAGGTGATGAAGGCGACGGGCGGCAAGGCAAGCCCGCAAGCCGTGAACGAGCTGGTCAAGAAAAAGCTCGGGATCGAATGACCCACGCGATCCGAGTGCATGGCTATGGCGGGCCTGAGGTCCTCAAATGGGAGGAAGTCGAGGTCGGCGATCCCGGCCCCGGCGAAGTGAAAATCAAACAGACGGCGGTCGGCCTCAATTATATCGACGTCTATGTGCGCAACGGGCTCTACCCACAAAGCTCGTTCCCGTTCATCCCGGGCATGGAGGGAGCGGGGGTCGTCACGGCGGTCGGCGATGGCGTGCGCGATCTCAAGGTGGGGCGCCGCGTCGCCTATGCCGGCCCGATCGGCGCCTATGCCGAGGAGCGCCTGATCGCCGCGGACCGCGTGGTCAAGATCCCCACGGCCATCAGCGACGAGACGGCGGCGGCCATCATGCTCAAAGGCATGACGGCGCAATATCTGGTGCGGCGGACCTATAAAGTCGGCCGCGACACGACGCTGCTGTTCCATGCCGCGGCCGGTGGTGTGGGGCTGATCGCCTGCCAATGGGCGGCCTCGCTCGGCGCCACCGTGATCGGCACGGTGGGCTCGGCGGGCAAGGCGCTGATCGCCCGGGCGCATGGCTGCGACCACGTCATCAATATCCGCGAGGAGGATTTGGTCGCCAAGGTGAAGGACTACACCAAGGGGAAGGGCGTCGACGTCGTCTACGACTCGATCGGCAAGGACACGTTCCCCGCCTCGCTCGATTGCCTCAAGCCGCTCGGGATGTGGGTGAGCTTCGGGCAATCATCGGGCCCGGTGCCGGAGTTCAAGATCACGCTCCTGTCGCAAAAGGGATCGCTGTTCGCCACGCGCCCCTCGCTCGGCACCTACACCGCGACGCGCAAGGATTTGGTCGCCACGGCGAACGATCTTTTCGAGATTGTCGGAGAGGGCAAGGTCAAGATCGCCGTCAACCAAACCTATCCACTCAGCGAGGCAGCGCAGGCTCACCGCGACCTCGAAGCCCGGCTCACCACGGGATCCACGGTACTCTTGCCGTAAAGCGGGGGCGCCCCAAGCGACCCTTGAGAGCCTATGCACTCTCGAAATCTCTTTCTTGGTTATCGACACGTGATTTCGATTGGTCAAGGAATCATTGCCAAAGCCAAAGCTTAACGCGTTTGCCGCTGATTAGCGTGCAATGTAAACTAATATTACCGAGCGTTATAGATTTGGTGATTTTGCATTAATCACGCCCGTTCAGAAGTTGTTGAAGGTGCTCTCCCATGATTACCCGTGTCGAGGGGCAACAAAGACGCATAGGCATCTTGTGTAATCACCCGAATATTCGACAGGCCGTCAGACGAGTGGTAAAATGGGGCAATTGAGATGGCACGAATGGACATGTCGACGGAAACAGTCGAGCTGGGGGCGCAGACTGGAGCGCCGGATGCCCTGTTCGAGC
>JALHTP010000110.1 GCA_022865725.1 Methyloceanibacter sp.
GCGTCGATGGCGAGCACGTCCTCGACGCTTTCGCGCTCAAGCCCGGCCAAGCCGGCGCTTGCCGCAAGCGTCGCCTCGACCAGCGACGCAATGGCGAGGAACCCGATCCTTCCGGCGAGAAAGGCCTCCACCGCTATCTCATTGGCGGCGTTGAGCACGGTGCCGGCGCTTCCGCCTGCTTCGAGGACCTCGCGCGCCACGCGGAGCGCCGGGAAACGCTCCTCGTCAGGCGCCTCGAAGCTGAGCGTGCCGAGTTGGGCGAGGTCGAGGCGCTTGGTTGGCGCATGCATGCGCTCGGGCCAGGCGAGGCTATAGGCGATGGGCGTGCGCATGTCGGGGCAGGCCATTTGCGCCAGCACCGACCCGTCGCTCAAGTGAACGAGGCAGTGCATGATCGATTGCGGATGGATCAGGATATCGAGCTTGTCCGGGGCGAGCGCGAAGAGATGATGCGCTTCCAGCAGCTCAAGGCCCTTGTTCATCAGCGTTGCCGAATCGATCGTAACCTTGGGCCCCATGGACCAATTGGGATGGTTGAGGGCCTGCTCGGGCCGCGCGGCGCGCATCTGCTCGATGCTCCAGCAGCGGAAAGGCCCGCCCGAGGCGGTGAGGCAAACACGCTCGATCCGCTCAGGCCGCGCGCCGGTCATCACCTGCATGGCGGCCGAATGCTCCGAATCGACGGGAAGCAGCGTCGCCTTGGCGCGCGCCACCTCGGCCATGAAGATGTCCCCGGCCGAGACCAGGCATTCCTTGTTGGCGAGCGCGGTGAGCGTGCCCTGCCGCACGGCTTGCAGCGTCGGCTTGAGCCCGGCCGCGCCGACGATTGCCGCCATCACCCAGTCGGCGGGCCGGCTGGCGGCCTCGAGCAGCGCCTCCTCCCCTGCCCCGATCTCGATGCCGGTGCCGTCCAGGCCTTCGCGCAACGCTGCGTAGCATTGAGGGTCGGCGATCACGGCAAGCTCGGCGCGATGCAGGATGGCGAGCTCGACAAGGCGGGCGGCATTGTGCCCGCCGGTCAGCGCGACGACGCGATAGGCCGAGGCGTCGCGGCCGATGAGATCGAGCGTGCTCTCGCCGATCGAGCCGGTGGCGCCGAGAACGGAAATCCGGCGCGGCCTCGCCGTTCGCGTCTCGGTCTCGATGCTGAGCGATGTGAATGACGGAAGCATGGCGCCTGTCGTCACCAGATCAGCAAGCCGCGGCCGGGATTGGCCGGATCGCGAAGCGCGATGAGGCCCGCCAGGATCGCGGCAAAGAGAAGCCCGTCGATGCGGTCGAGCAACCCTCCGTGACCCGGGATCATGTGGCTTGTGTCCTTGGCTCCGAACCGCCGCTTCACGGCGCTCTCAACCAGGTCTCCCATCTGGCAGGAGAGCGCAAGGGCCACGCTCACAAGCGCGAGCCTCAAGGCCGAACTGTCCTCCAGGACCGACGCGAAGGCGTAGCCGACGAGAGCGGGCGTCAGGCTGCCGACGATAAACCCGCTCCAGGTCTTTTGTGGCGAGATGCGCGGCGCGAGCTTAGGCCCGCCGATGAGCCGCCCGGCGGCGTAAGAGGCTGTGTCGGTGGTCCAGGCGACGGCGAAAAGATAAAGCAGCGCGGTGGCGCCCAAAGTTGGATCGCTGCGGAGCCACACCAGGGCGAAAACCGGAAGCGCGGCGTAAGCCAGGCCCGCGAGCGGCCAGGAGGCGCCGCCGGAGCGAAAGGCGGTAACCCCGATGGCCGCGGCAACTGCGGCAAGCATGAAGAGCGCAAGATCGGGACGGCCGACGGATATGAGAACGGCAACGGCAGAGACGCCGACCGCCGCGATCAGCGCCGTGCCGTCGAAGCCGTTGCCGCGCGTGAGCCGTCCCCACTCCCAGGCGACGATCACGCTGCCGGCCATGACGAGGACGAGAAAGGCCCAGGGGCTGAAGATCGTGGCGCCGAGCGCGAGCGCGGCAAGCACGATGGCCGACGCCACGCGTATCGCCACTTCCGGCTTTCGCCGAGTTCCGTCCTCGCGCTCTTCCTTGGGGAGCGTTCCAGTCCGCGTCACGCGGTGGATCTCGCCGAGGTGCCGCCGAAGCGCCGGTTGCGCCGTTGATATTCTATGATGGCTGCTTCCAGCTGCTCCCGCGAGAAGTCCGGCCAGTAGGCGTCGACGAACACGAACTCGGCATAGGCCAGCTGCCAGAGGAGGAAGTTCGACAGGCGCAACTCGCCGCTGGTGCGGATGAGGAGGTCGGGATCGGGGAGATTGGCCGTGTCGAGATAGGACCCGAAGCGCTCCTCCGTCACATCGGAGGCGGCAAGCGAGCCTTTGGCCACGTCCTCGGCGATGCGGCGCGCGGCGCGGGCGATCTCGTCGCGGGCCCCGTAATTGAAGGCGATGGTGAGGTTGAGCGCGGTATTGTCCTTGGTGAGCTCGATGGCGTCGTCGATCAGCCTGAGCAGATCGGCGTCGAGCCCCGCACGGGTGCCGATCACGCGGATCCTCACGCCGTTTTTGTGCAGATCGGCGAGATCGCGGCGGATGAAGCGGCGCAAGAGACCGAACAGGTCGTTGATCTCCTGCTTGGGGCGCGACCAGTTCTCGGAGGAGAAGCTGAACAGCGTGAGATGGGTGACGCCGAGCTCGACCGAGGCATCGACTGTGCGCCTCACGCTTTCCACGCCCTGGCGATGGCCTTCGGCGTGCGGCAGCCCCCGCTCGGCGGCCCAGCGGCCGTTGCCGTCCATGATGATCGCGACATGGCGCACGGCCGGTCTGTCGGCCGACTGCCAAGCAAGCTTCTCCACGGCAAGCGTCACGTTCGGCTGCTCCGGGTTAGGGGAAAGGCGCTTCCTCTGGTCTTGCCCAATTATGGTCTTGCCCAATTAGACCTGCATGATCTCGGCTTCCTTGCTGGCAAGGGCCTCGTCGATTTCCTTGATGATCTTGTCGGTCAAGTCCTGCACTTTGGTCGAGAGCGTGTGGTGCTCGTCCTTGCCCATCTCGGCGTCCTTCTCGGCGCGCTTCAGATGCTCCATGCCGTCGCGGCGCACATTGCGCACGGCGATGCGCGCGTGCTCGGCGTATTTGTGGGCGACCTTGGCGATCTCGTGACGCCGCTCCTGGTTCAGCTCGGGAATCGGCAAGCGCAAGAGCTGGCCCTCGACCACCGGGTTGAGCCCCAAATCCGACTCCCTGATGGCGCGCTCCACGGCGCCGACCTGGGTCCGGTCCCAAACCTGCACCGTGATCAGCCGCGACTCGGGAACGTTGATGGTGGCGAGCTGATTGAGCGCCATCGGGTTGCCGTAGGCCATCACCATGATCGGATCGAGCACGCTCGCATTGGCGCGGCCGGTGCGCAATCCGCCGAATTCCTGCTTCAGCACGGCGAGAGCGCCACGCATCCGCCGCTCGGTCTCCTTGAGGTCGAAGCTAGACATGTCGCCTTCCCTGCCCCGCCGCTCCCGCCAACCGAGAGCATCCGGCCGAGACCTTCACGTTTCCTAGGCTCCCTTGCCGCCATCTATCGTGGTCGAGGAGCCCTTTCCCTGCAACACCGCAGCCAAGCCGCCTTGGCTCTTGATGGAAAACACAATTATCGGAATCCGATTGTCCCGGGCAAGGGCGATTGCGGCGCCATCCATGATGCGCAGATCTTGCTTAAGGACGTCGTCATAGGTGAGGTGGTCGTAGCGGCGGGCGTTTGGCGTCTTTTCCGGGTCGGCGGAATAGACGCCGTCGACCTGGGTCCCCTTGAGCAGCGCCTCGCAGCCCATCTCGGCCGCCCTGAGCGCGGCTGCCGTGTCGGTGGTGAAAAACGGGTTGCCAGTGCCGCCTGCGAAGATCACCACCCGGCCCTTGTCCAGATGGTCGAGCGCCTTGTCGCGGATATAGGATTCGCAGACCGTGGGCATGGGGATGGCCGACAGCACCCGCGCCGCGCGGCCTTCGCGCTCGATCGCGGTCTGGAGCGCGAGAGCGTTCATCACCGTCGCCAGCATGCCCATATAGTCGGCGCGGGCCCGGTCCATGCCGACTTCCGGCGCCATCAGGCCGCGAAAGATATTGCCGCCTCCGACCACGAGGCAGATCTCGGCGCCTGAAGCGGCGGCCGCGACAACGTCGCGGGCGATGGGTGCGAGCACGTCGAGATCGATGCCGTAGCCTTTGTCGCCGGCGAGCGCCTCGCCCGACAGCTTGAGCAGGATGCGCCGGTAGCGAAGGCTCTGGGCGGCTTGAGGCGTTGCCATCAGCTCAAACTCCGGCGCGAGTGGCGGGTTGCCAGGCGCATGTCAGGGAGCCATCCCCGGGCACGCGCCCCAACCCTAGGATTGGGACGCCGCGGCGGCAACCTCTGCCGCGAAATCGCTATTCGGCCGGTCGATTCCCTCGCCCAGGGCAAACCGGTGGAAACCCGTGATCTTGATCGGCGCGCCGGCCGTCTTCTCGGCTGCGGCTACGGCCTTCGCCACGGTCGTCTCAGGATCGTGCACGAAGGGCTGCGCGAGAAGCACGACCTCCTCGTAGAACTTCCGCAAGCGGCCTTCGACCATCTTCTCGATGACTTGAGGAGGCTTGCCCGACTCTTTCGCCTGCTCGGTCAGCACGGCGCGCTCGCGCTCGACGACGGTCCTGTTGAGGCTGTCGACGTCGAGACTTTGCGGATTGGCGAAAGCGATATGCATGGCGACCTGCCGGCCGAAGGTCTTGAGGTCCTCTGGGCTGCCTGCGGATTCGAGCGCGACGATGACCCCGATCTTGCCAAGGTCCGGCGCGATGGCGTTGTGGATATAGCTCGCGACCACGCCATTGGCGGCGGAAAGATGCGCCGTGCGCCGGAGCGTCATGTTCTCGCCGATCGAGCCGATCATCTCCTTGATGGTCTCGGCGACCGTGGCGTTGCCGCTGCCAAATTTGGCGGCGGCAAGCTTGTCGACATCGCCCTTGGCCTTGAGCGCGGCGGCGGCGATGGCGCTCACCATCTCCTGGAATTTCTGGTTGCGGGCGACGAAGTCCGTCTCGGAATTGACCTCGACGAGGGCGGCGGCTTTTGCATCGGAGGCAAGCCCGATCAGCCCTTCCGCGGCGACGCGGCCGGCCTTCTTGGCGGCCTTGGACAGGCCTTTGGCCCGCAGCCAATCGACTGCGGCCTCCATGTCGCCACTCGTCTCGGCGAGCGCAGCCTTGCAATCCATCATGCCCGCGCCGGTCTTCTCGCGCAGGTCCTTCACCATGGTTGCGGAAATCGTCGCCATGCTTGCCTCTACCGATCAGGCCTCGCGGGTTCGCGCGAGGCGCTTCGTAGCTAGTCCTTTTGCGCCTCGACGTCCGGCGCTCCCGGCTCCGCCGGCTTGGACTTTCTCGGCGGCCTTCTTCCGTCGTTCCTCCCCCTGCCGCCGCCAGGTCCCCTTCCCTCGTTCCGCGCCGGCGGCTTCTTCTTCGGGCGGGCTGGCGCGACCGGCCGCTCGCCGTCCTCATCGTCAAGTCCTTCGCCGACAGGCTCCACGGCGGCGCCGAGATCCATGCCCACCGCTCCTTGCGCGCGCTCGATGCCGTCGATGGCGGCGCGCGAGATCAGATCGCAATACAGGGTGATGGCGCGGCCGGCGTCGTCATTGCCGGGAATGGGATGGCTGATGCCTTCGGGATTGGAGTTCGAGTCCACCACCGCCACGACCGGCATATGCAGCTTGCGCGCCTCGGCAATGGCGATCGCCTCTTTGTTGGTGTCGATGACGAACATCAGGTCCGGTACCGCGCCCATGTCCTTGATGCCGCCGAGGGAGCGCTCAAGCTTGTCCTTCTCGCGGGTAAGCTGGAGAAGCTCCTTCTTGGTGAGGCCGTGATGCTCGCCCTGCAGCAGCTCCTCGAGCGACTTGAGGCGCTTGATCGAGTTGGAGATGGTGCGCCAATTGGTCAGCGTGCCGCCCAGCCAGCGGTGATTGACGTAGTATTGCGCGCAGGACTTGGCGGCATCGGCGACCGCCTCCGAGGCCTGGCGCTTGGTGCCGACGAACAGAACGCGGCCGCCTTTGGCGACAACGTCGGAGACCGTAAGCAGCGCCTGATGCAGGAGCGGCACCGTCTGGGTGAGATCGATGATGTGGATGTTGTTGCGGGAGCCGTAGATGAACGGCTCCATCTTCGGGTTCCAGCGATGCGTCTGGTGACCAAAATGCACGCCGGCCTCGAGCAGCTGGCGCATAGTAGCATTGGGCAGTGCCATTGGACTGCAACTCCTTTTTCCGGTTCGGCCGCCGCGGGATAAGGAGGACTGGGCTAAAAGCCCAATCACCGGAGCGAGCGCAAAGACCGTGAAAGGCCTATGTGACGCTTAGCATCCCGCGTGTGAGATGTCCGGTTTATAGGGAGGCAATCCAGGCTTGGCAAGGCCTCGCGCCCGTAGAAGTTGAACCTGAGCGACCCCTAGAGCGCGCTGATGGCGGCGACCCCCTCCACGAGCTCGAGCGCGCTTCTCTGCTTCGGGGTCGCGTCGATGCCTTGCGGCAGCACGAACTCGACCTCCCTCGAAGGATTGTCGAGGAGAAGCACGAGGCGGAACTGCCCCTGCCCGCCGCCCCCGCCCACCTGCTCGGCCAAGGGTGCCAGCGCGCGGGTGTCCTCGACGTAGATCTTCATGCCGGCATGGCGCGCTTCCGCCGCCTTGTCCAGGGAGACAAGGCGCTGGACCCTCACCTTGACGCTCTCGCCGTCGGCCTCGGCCTCGACATCGATCAGCACGGCAGTGCCTGGCTCGAGCAAAGCGCGCGACGCGGCAAGGGCCTCGGAGAACACCACCGCCTCGAATTGGCCGGTCGCGTCGGAGAAGGCCACGAAGGCATAGGCGTTGCCGCTCTTGCCCTTGCGCTCGCGGGCATGGAGCACAGTGCCCGCAAGCGTGCCGACCACGCGGCGAAGGCGGGCCTTGGCGGCAAATTCGAGCCAGGGCTCGGCGCCGAGCGCGTCGAGCACGTCCTTGTAGTCGTCGAGCGGATGGCCGGTGAGAAAGAAGCCGACGGCCTCGAACTCGCGGGAGAGCCGGTCGGTCGGGATCCATGGCTTGGCTGACGGGAAGTCGAGCTTCCGCCGCGCCGCGCCGCCGCTCTGGTCGGTCGTGGACATGGCCGCCAGCAACAAGGCCCCTTGGCCCGCTTGCTTGTCCCGGTGAGCCTGTTGGGCCAGCGAGAGGATACGGTCGACATTGGCGAAGGCGGTCGCCCGGTCGATGCCAAGCTCCTCCAAGGCGCCCGAAGCGGCGAGGGTCTCGAGCGCCCGCTTGTTCACGGCATGCGGATCGATGCGCTGGGCGAAATCGCGAAGGTCGCGGAAGGGTCCCTTGGCCTCGCGCTCGGCGCAGAGATGCTCCACGGCGTGCCGGCCGACATTCTTCAACGCCGCCAGCGAATAGCGGATGGCGCCGTCGCTCGGGATGAAGCCGACCTCGGAACGGTTCACCGATGGCGGCTCGATGCGCATGCCGAGCCGGCGCGCCTCTTGCGCGAAGCCGTTCAGCTTGTCGGTATTGCCCATGTCGAGCGTCATCGACGCCGCGATGAACTCGGTGGGGTAGTTCGCCTTGAGATAGGCGGTCTGGTAGGCGATGAGCGCATAGGCGGCGGCGTGCGATTTGTTGAAGCCGTAGCCGGCGAACTTCGCCACCAGCTCGAAAATATATTCGGCGCGCCCGCGGTCGACGCCGTTGCCGACGGCGCCTTCGACGAAGCGCGACTTCTGCGCCGCCATCTCCTTCTTGATCTTCTTGCCCATGGCGCGGCGCAGGAGATCGGCCTCGCCGAGGGAGAAGCCGGAGAGGATTTGCGCGATCTGCATCACCTGCTCTTGGTAGATGATGACGCCGTAGGTCTCGCCGAGGATCGGCGCGATCGTGTCGTGCAGGCTCTCGATCCCTTCGCGTCCGTGCTTGCGGTTCACATAGCTGTCGATGTTGTCCATCGGCCCCGGGCGGTAGAGCGCCACGATGGCGATGATGTCCTCGAAGCGGTCTGGCTTCAGCTTCCTCAGCGCATCCCGCATGCCCTGACCTTCGAGCTGGAACACGCCGACGGTGTCGCCCTTCTGGAGCAGCGCGAAGGTCCCCGCATCGTCGAGCGGGAACTTGGAGGGGTCGATCTCGATCCCCCGTCGCGCGATGAGCTTCCGCGCGGTCTCGATCACGGTGAGGGTCTTGAGGCCGAGGAAATCGAATTTCACGAGGCCGGCGGCTTCCGCCCATTTCATGCTGAACTGGGTCGCGGGCAGCTGGGCGCGCGCATCGCGGTAGAGCGGCACGAGCTCGATCAGGGGCCTGTCGGCGATGACGACGCCGGCGGCATGGGTCGAGGCGTGGCGGTAAAGGCCTTCGAGCCGCTGGCTGATATCGAGCAGCTTCGCCACGATCGGCTCGGCGTCGCGCGCCTCCTGGAGCCTGGGCTCCGCCGCGATGGCTTGCGGCAGTGTGATGGGATTGGCGGGGTTCATGGGCACGAGCTTGCAGAGCCGGTCGACCTGCCCATAGGGCATTTGCAGCACGCGGCCCACGTCGCGCAGGACCGCGCGGGCCTGAAGCTTGCCGAAGGTGATGATGTGGGCCACGCGGTGGGAGCCGTAGCGCTCGCGCACATAGGCAATTACCTCGTCGCGGCGGTCCTGGCAGAAATCGATGTCGAAATCGGGCATCGACACGCGCTCGGGGTTCAAGAAGCGCTCGAACAAGAGCCCGAAGCGAATGGGATCGAGATCGGTGATGGTGAGCGCGTAGGCGACGAGCGAGCCTGCGCCCGAGCCGCGTCCTGGGCCTACGGGAATTCCTTCGGCCTTGGCCCATTTGATGAAGTCGGCGACGATCAGGAAATAGCCCTGATAGTTCATGCGGGTGATGACATCGAGCTCGAAGGAGAGCCGCTCGGCGTAGGCGGCCGCGTCATGGCCGGGCGCCACGCCATATTGGGCGATCCTGTCTTTCAGCCCCGCCTCGGATTGGCGCCTGAGCTCGGCCGCCTCGGTCACGCCAAGCGCGCTCGAGGCCTCGCCGCCAGTGAGGAAGGGCGGGAGGATCGGCTGGCGCTGCAAGGGCCGATAGGCGCAGCGCCGGGCGATCTCGGTAGTGTTGTGAAGCGCCTCGGGGAGATCGGCGAAGAGCTGACGCATCTGCTCGGCCGTCTTGAAATAATGCTCCGGGCTCAAGCGGCGCCGGTCATCGACCGCGACATAGCTTCCTTGGGCGATGCAGATCAGCGCGTCATGCGCCTCGAAATCCTCCGCGGTCGCGAAATAGGGCTCGTTGGTCGCGACGATGGGGAGGTCGAGCTCGTAAGCGAGATTGAGCAATTGCGGCTCGACCGCCCTCTCCTGCGGCAGGCCGTGACGCTGAAGCTCCACATAGAGCCGGTCGTCGAAGATGGCATGAAGCGCTTCTACCCGCGCGCGGGCGAGCTCGGGATTGCCGTCGGCGAGCGCCGCATCGATCGGTCCTTCAAGCCCACCAGTGAGTGCGATCAGGCCTTCGGCCCGCGCCGCGAGATCGCCGATGGACGCAACCGCCTCGCCCGATTCGCTCGCCGCGAAATAAACCTCGGTCGAGAGGCGCATGAGATTGGCGTAGCCTTGGGCGTCCTTGGCAAGAAGCCCAATGCGCCCGTCGGCACGGGGGCCGTGCAGATCGCCGCCAGCAGCCGAGCTCTCGCGCTCGGCGGCGAAACTGAGCGAAAGCGTCAAGCCTATGATCGGCTGGATGCCGGCTTCCGCGAGCGCCTCGGAGAATTCGAGTGCGCCGAAGAGATTGTTGGAGTCGGTCAGCCCGAGCGCGGGCGCACCGTCGGCACCCGCCAGCGCGGCAAGCTTCTGAACCGTGAGCGCGCCTTCAAGCAGCGAATAGGCGGAGTGCACCCGAAGATGCACAAAGGGCTCAGTCCCGTCCGCCATGCCTTAAGACCCGCTCCTGAACGATAAGTCTCGTGCCCGCCCACCCTCTCGGATTCGGCTGCTCCGTTGAAGAGAGAGTCGGACATATCCCCGCTATCCGCGTGCTCGGCAGTATGTTCTTCTTTTGTTCTACAGACAATATCTAGAGGGCACCTCGAACAATGAGGTTTCTGCGGCGTGATTCGTCACCGGCCCGGCTTTCGGACCTGTTTGACGCGTGAAGTCCTGCCTGCGCGGCCGGCCCTTGTTCGTCCGGTGCCCCTCGCGGGACGTCGCGGGCTCACCTCCAGCCTCATGCGGCGGCCATCCGCTCCAGCGTCA
>JALHTP010000111.1 GCA_022865725.1 Methyloceanibacter sp.
CCGCCGGTCTCCACGCCGATCACGCGCAGCACCTTGATCGAGGCGTTGCGCATGATCTGATATTCCTTGTCGGTGAGCGTCAGCGCCGGCGCGACCGTGATCGAATCGCCGGTATGCACCCCCATCGGATCGATATTCTCGATGGAGCAAACGATGATGCAGTTGTCCGCTTTGTCGCGGACCACCTCCATCTCGTATTCCTTCCAGCCGAGCACCGATTCCTCGATCAGCACCTCCGAGGTGGGCGAGGCGTCGAGCCCGCGCTCGACGATCTCCAGGAACTCCTCGCGGTTATAGGCGATGCCGCCACCGGTGCCGCCCAGCGTGAAGGAGGGGCGGATGACGGCGGGAAGTCCGATATCCGGCAGCGCGTCGAGCGCCTCGACCAGGCCCTTCTCCACGTAGCGCCGCCGCCGCTCGGCTTCTTGCCGCGCCCAGTCCGCCTCGAACTTGGCGAGGTCGCGGGCGCGGTCTTCGGGGTCGGCGGTGGACGCCTCGATGCGCGCGATTTCTTCCTTGTATTTCTGCCGGTCGGCGCGCTTCACCGCCGCGGCGTCGGCGAGCCGCGAGCGGGGCGTCTCGAGCCCGATCTCGTGCATCGCCTCGCGGAACAGCTCGCGGTCCTCGGCCTTGTCGATCACCTCGGCGCGGGCGCCGATCATCTCCACCCCGAATTTGGTAAGCACCCCCGCTCGATCGAGGCTGAGCGCCGCATTCAGCGCGGTCTGCCCGCCCATGGTCGGGAGCAGCGCGTCGGGGCGCTCCTTCTCGATGATCTTGGTGAGGAATTCCGGCGTGATCGGCTCGATATAGGTGGCGTCGGCCAATTCCGGGTCGGTCATGATCGTGGCCGGGTTCGAGTTCACCAGCACGATGCGATAGCCCTCTTCTTTCAGGGCCTTGCAGGCTTGCGTGCCGGAATAGTCGAACTCGCAGGCCTGACCGATCACGATCGGCCCGGCCCCGATGATCAGGATGGACTTTATGTCTGTGCGTTTGGGCATGGCTTAGCCTGACGCTTCGCCCTTCCGCTGCGCCATCATCTCGACGAAACGGACGAAGAGATGATGACTGTCCTGCGGACCGGGCGACGCCTCGGGATGGTATTGCACCGAGAACACGGGCTTGCCCTTGAGCTTGAGCCCGCAATTGGAGCCGTCGAACAGTGAGACATGCGTCTCCTCGACGGTCTCGGGCAGGCTGGCGCGATCGACGGCGAAGCCGTGATTCATCGAGGTGATCTCGACCTTGTGCGTGGTGAAGTCCTTCACCGGATGGTTCGCGCCGTGATGGCCCTGATGCATCTTGGCGGTGGTGCCGCCGAGCGCCAAGCCCAGTATCTGATGGCCGAGGCAGATGCCGAAGACCGGCAGGCCTGACGCTACGAGCATCTTGATCTCCGGCACGGCATAGACACCGGTCGCCGCGGGATCGCCGGGGCCGTTGGAGAGGAACACCCCGTCGGGCTTTCGCTCGAGGATCTCTTGCGCCGTCGCCGTCGCCGGCACGATGGTGAGCCGGCAGCCGGCCGTCGCGAGCTCGCGCAGGATATTGAGCTTGAGCCCATAATCGATGGCGACGACATGGAAGCGCGGGGCCTCCTGCCGCCCATAGCCCTGGCCCCACTGCCACTCGGTCTCGTCCCAAGTGTAGCTCTGGCCGCAGGTGACATCCTTGGCGAGGTCGAGGCCGATCATGCCGGGCCAGGCGGCGGCCTCGCGCTTCAGCGCGGGAAGATCGAACTTGCCGTCGGCCGCATGCGCGATCACCGCGTTCGGCATGCCCTTCTCGCGGATCAGCGCCGTGAGCGCGCGCGTGTCCACGCCGGTGATGGCGATGATGCCGCGCGCCTTCAGCCAGGAATCGAGGTCTTGCGCCGCGCGCCAGTTCGAGGGCTTGGTGATCGGCGCCCTGAGCACGCAGCCGCGCACGCCTCCGGGCGCCAGGCTCGCCGTCTCCATGTCCTCAGTGTTGGTACCGACATTGCCGATATGCGGGAAGGTGAAGGTGATGATCTGCCCGGCATAAGACGGGTCGGTCAGGATCTCCTGATAGCCGGTCATGGCGGTATTGAAGCAGACCTCGCCCACCGCGATGCCGGTGGCGCCGGCGCCTTTGCCCTCGATCACCGTACCGTCGGCGAGAACAAGCAAAGCGGTCGGCGCCTCGTCGGCCCAATCGGCGACGGAAGGCGCGCGCGAGATTGCGGCCTCTGCGGCCGGAGCTTCATTTGTGTCGTTCATCTGCTCTTAGAGGCGCCGGGTGCGGCGGGGCGCTGGTTGCAAACTCGGGTGCAAGGACGCTTTCGTCAAGGGCCAAGGACCGACGCCCTTTTGCTTCAGGCTGGCGCCCTCTTACGGTAGCGCACGCTCCGGGTCAATCCACAGGCTTAAATATGTTCCTGTGAAAACAATAGCTTAGACGGGCAAATTCCCTTGCCTGGACGATGCCACTCGATTACTTTGGGAGCTTCTTCCTGAAAAGCCCGGGCGCAGCGACGCCAATGCGCGAGACCATCACTGCCGCCTTGAAGCATGCGACCAAGGCGCAAGACAAGCGCCGCATCTCGACGCTCCGGCTGATGAGCGCGGCC
>JALHTP010000112.1 GCA_022865725.1 Methyloceanibacter sp.
GAGCCCGCCGGCATCGGCGCGCTGATGGCGCTGCTCGAGCAGCGGAAGAAGATGCTCGCCGCCGAAGGCCTGTTCGACGAGGCGCGCAAGAAGAAGCTGCCTTATCTGCCGCGCATCGTCGGCGTCGTCCCCTCGCCCACCGGCGCGGTGAGTCGCGATATTCTCCACCGGCTCGCCGACCGCTGCCCCTGCCATGTGCTGGTGTGGCCGGTGCGGGTGCAGGGCGAGACCTGCGCGGTCGAAGTGTCAGCCGCCATTGCCGGCTTCAACGCCCTGGACCGGGCTGGGGCGATTCCGCACCCCGACCTCATCATCGTGGCGCGCGGCGGCGGCAGTCTCGAGGATCTCTGGGGCTTCAACGAGGAGGCGGTGGCGCGCGCGGCGGCCGCAAGCGCGATCCCGCTCATCGCGGCGGTCGGCCACGAGACCGACTGGACCATCATCGACTATGTCGCCGATTTCCGTGCGCCGACGCCGACCGCGGCCGCCGAGCGCGCCGTGCCGGTGCGCGCCGATCTCCTCATCGCGGTGACGCAGCACGGCCTGCGCGTGGCAACCTCGCTCAGGCGCAAGATCGAGAGCGAGCGGCACAGATTCGTGGGGCTGGCGCGCGGGCTTCCCCGCAAGGCCAATATTCTCGACCTGCCGCGCCAGCGCTTCGACACCGCGAGCGCAAGGCTGAAGCGCGCGCTCATCGCTAATGCGCGGGTGCATCGCAATTGGCTCGAGCGCGCTTCCGCCCGCCTCAGGCCGCAGGTCGTGGCGCGCGCCGCGCTTGCGGGCCGCGAGCGGCTGATCCGGCTGGACCGTTCGCAAGCAAGATCCATCGCGACGTTTCTCGACCGCTCGCGGGCGAAGCTCGACGCCCAGGCGAAGTTGCTTGGCACGCTCGGACATCGCAGTGTGCTGGCCCGCGGCTTCGCTCTGGTGCGTTCGTCCGACGGCGCGATGCTGCGCCGTGCCGCGGAGGTGCAGCCTGGCGCGGCTCTCGACATCGAGTTCGCCGATGGCCATGTCGCGGCGCATGCCGACGGCAGCGAGCGCAAGGCCGAGCCCGAGGCGAAGACGCCGAGGCGGCGCGGCGACGACAAGCAGGGCTCTCTGCTGTAGCGCGTGACGTGCGAAAACCGGCGAACGTGCTTTCGCCAAGATCGTTGCGCAAAGCTTAACAGCACACTGGCGTTGCGCGGCGCCTTGATTGTATGGTGACGAGCAACCGGAAGAGACGAGCCACTCAGTCTTGATGAAATGAATCGCTTCGAACGCAATCTCGGCTTCAAGGGCGAAGCCAAGCTCAAATATCTCGACGGCGAGGTGCAGGTGTTGACGCCCGGCGACTTCGTGCGCTGCGCCGTCACCGGCCGCACCATCCCGCTCGAGGAGCTCCGCTATTGGAGCGTCGAGATGCAAGAGGCCTATATCGACGCCGCCGCCTCGCTCAAGCGCTTCCGCGAAATCGATCCTAGTGCTGCCGAGTAATCAGGATCTGGTCGAGCGACGCCGCTTGCTCCCCCTCTCCCCTTGGGGGAGAGGGCAGGGTGAGGGGGATCAAGCTCAAATCATTCTGTAAACCCCTCACCCGCGCCGAAGTGAAATGCTTCGGCGCGACCTCTCCCCGCAGGGGAGAGGATTCTAGGCATGTGCTTTGGCAAGCACCGCGGCAAGCAGCTCTTTCAGCGCACCCGCATCCTCGAACTCGACCGCGATGGGGAAGGGGCGGCAGCGATGCTTCAGCTCGCCGAGCGCTGTCTCGGGATCGTCGGCAAGCCGCACATAGTCCTTCTCGGTGGTGACCAGCATGGCGTTTTGCTCGGTCGCCGCTTTGAGCAGGCGCCGCGCCTCGCGCTCGGTGTAGCGGTGATGATCGGGGAAGGAGCGCGTATCGATCAGCCGCGCGCCTTCATTGCGAAGCGTGGCGAAAAATTTGGCAGGCCGCGCGATACCGGCGAAGCCGATCACCGGAAGCACGCCAAGCCAGCGCCTGTCCTGGCGCGGCACCATCCTAGCTTTCAGCACGGGCTTCGATTGCGCCGTGAAGGCTTCGATCAGCCGCGCCGCCTTCCCGCCGTCGCCGATCACGATGAGCGCGCCGGCGCGGGCGATCTGGGCTTCGAGCGGCGCGCGCAACGGTCCCGCCGGGATGATCAGCCCATTGCCGAGCCCAACGGCGGCATCCACTACGATAAGAGATAAATCCTTGATCAGGCGCGGGTTTTGGAACCCGTCATCCATGACGATGACGCTTGCCTCGCTCGCCTCTATTGCCGTGGCGCCTGCCACGCGGTCGGCCGCGACCATCGTCGGCGCGGCTTCCGCAAGCAGCAGCGGCTCGTCGCCCACCTCCTCCGCGCTCTGACCTTGCCTGACGAGGATTGGCCCCTTGCTCGCTCCGCCATAGCCGCGGGTCAGGAAAGCGGGCTTAGCGCCAAGCTCGGCGAGCAGCGAAGCGATGGCGATGGCGGTCGGCGTCTTGCCGCCGCCGCCGGCCGTGAAATTGCCGATGCAGATCACCGGAAGTTGCGAGCGGTAAGGCTCGATCCGCGCCGCGCGGGCTTCGGCGATCCGGCCATAGAGCCGGCCCAACGGCGCAAGCGCGGAAGCGAGCGCCCCCGTCTTGCGATACCACCAGAACGGCGCCTCAAGACGCATGTTGCAGCGTCGTCCTTGGCGGGAGGTAGCGCTCGAGCTCGGCGAGCGTGCGCGGCAGCGCGCCGCTCATGGTGGCGATGGCGCTTGACGCGCGCTCGGTCATCGCGCGCCGCGCACCCGCGTCCCCAAGCAGACCGAGCGCCGCCTCGGCGAGACTTCGCGCATCGCTCACCTCCTTGCAGCCGCCGGTGCGCAGGAGTTCGGTATAGGAATCGCGGAAGTTCTGGAAATTGGGGCCGGTGAGCACGGCGGCGCCGAGCTTGACCGCTTCGACCGGGTTCTGCCCGCCGCGGTCGGCAAGCGAGCCGCCGATAAAGGCGACAGAAGACAGCGCGTAGAACAGGCCAAGCTCGCCGATCGTGTCGGCCACATAGATGTCGGTCGAAGCCTCGGGCAGCCTTCCTTCCGAGCGGAGCGCCACGGTGAGATTGGCGGGCCTAAGCTGCTCGGCGATGAGCGGCCCGCGCTCGGGGTGGCGGGGCACGATGATGGTGAGAAGGTCCGGCCGCGCCCCCCGCATCTTGAGATGAGCGGCGGCGACCGTGTCGTCCTCGCCGGGATGAGTGCTTGCGGCAAGCCACACCGTGCGGCCCGAGAGCGCGGCGGCGAGCTTCCGCCGTCCCGGCAGATCGGCAGGCGGCGGAGGCGCGTCGGCCTTGAGGTTGCCCACGTCGAGCGCGCGGGCGACGCCGAGCTGGGCGAAGCGCTCGGCCAGGCTGTCGTTCTGGGCGAGCACGAGATCGAAGGCCCCGAACAGTGGCCGGCTCATACCCGGCCGTCTCCGCCAGCGCTTGAAGGAGGAGGCCGACATGCGGCCGTTGATGAGCAGCAGCGGAATATCCAGCGCCTTGGTCTCCAGCACGAGATTGGGCCAGATCTCCGATTCCACCAGCACGGCGAGATCGGGCAGCCAATGGCTTAGGAAACGCTGCATGAAGGCCTGGTTGTCGAGCGGCACATATTGATGCAGCGCGCCCTTGGGCAGCCGCGTGCGCGCGAGCCGCGCCGAGGTGACGGTGGCGGTGGTGAGCAGTATGCGGATCTCGGGCCGCTCGATGGCGATGGTGTCGATCACCGGCAGCACGGCATTGGCCTCGCCGACGCTTGCCGCATGAAACCAGATGAGAAATCCGGGGGGCCGCGGCGCGCTGGCAAATCCGTAGCGCTCGGGCCTCCGGTCGGGCTCCTCCTTGCCGCGCCGCGTGCGCCAGTCGAGGATCAGCGGCGCGAACGGCCCCGCCAGGCGCGTGAGCACCCGGTAGATCTTGAGCGACAGCCCAGGCTTGGCGGTCTCTTGCTTGGTCAAAGGATCTTTGGCTCCCGCCAGAGCATAAGCGCGCGCGGTGGTTTCGGCGAGAGCGCTCTCGATGGCCAGCCGACCCGTCTCGATGACATCGGCGTCGTTGCTTGGCGGGACCCTGACCGGATCGCCGATCACGATTGCCAAGGTCGAGAAGGGGAGGTTGATGGTGAACGCGCTCCAGGTGGGCGTGGCGATGAATCGCCTCGTGGCGATGGCCAAGGGCACGACCGGGCGCCCCGACAGAGCAGCGAGCGTGGCGATGCCTTCTCCGGCGCGCCGCGCCGGGCCCGGCGGCACGTCGGCGGTCATGGCGACGGTGGCGCCGGCGGCCAGCGCGCGCAAGGATTCGCGCACGGCCGTGGCGCCGCCGCGATTGCGCCGCCTCTTGCCCGCGCCCGCGCCCCTGATCAGGCTCATGCCGAAGCGCTCCAGCACGGCGCCGATCAGCGCGGCATCGCCGTGGCGCGAGACCATGGCCCTCACATCGGCCTCGCGTTTCGGCTTGAGCTTCGGCAGGAGCACGAACTGCCCATGCCACATGGCGAGGATTTGCGGATGCTCGGCGAAGAGCTTGGCGTCGGTATCTTGCGGGTCGCGCTTGATGCTGCTCGTCGCGTAGACGAGCCGGATATAGGCAGCGGCAAGCGCGCCGACCAAGGCTACGGCGGGCTTCGATGCTAGCAGCCGTTTCAACATGAAGCTTCTGCTGCTGCTATTTGCCGGCCACGACGACGGCCTCTTGACCCGGTTCTCCGGGCGGAGCCGCCGTATACCCTCCGGCAATGCCGAACTGAGTGCGATGCAGTCTCGTGTAAAGGCCGCCTTTGGCGACCAGCTCGTCGTGACGGCCGGTCTCGATGATGCGGCCCTGGTCGAGCACGCAGATGAGATCGGCCTTCTTCAC
>JALHTP010000113.1 GCA_022865725.1 Methyloceanibacter sp.
CACGGCAAGCTGCGCATCTTTGAGTGCGGCAGTCTTGTCGTTCTGGACGACCTCGATCACGGCTCGCAAGGCGTAAGCCAGTCCGGCGCTTGTATTCTGTGTTATGGCCCGATCGATGATCTTTCTCGCTTGGTCCACTCGCCCGACCGAGAGCAACAGCGCCGCTTGATAGAGATAAAATGGCGCGTCGCGCTGGTCTGTAGGAACCGCCTCGAGGGCGGCGAAGGCGCCCTGTATGTCGTGCTGCGCAGCCTTCGCGGCAGACGCGGCAAATTCCGGTCTAACGCCTTTTAAGCTTGATCCTGAAATGGCGAGGATAGGAGGGTAATAAAGCCCCCACTGCACAGAATCGCGCGGGCGGACCAGTACGAAGGAATGCGGCGCACCTCCCGAAGACCATACCGAGTGGCCGCTGCCGACGGAAATCTTGCCGTGCTGATTGCCGGCCGCAACCGTTCCTTCAAACACGGTCAGGCTCGTCTTCCCTGCCTCAGCTCGAATGACGAATTCGGTGCCTTGGACGGCGGCGTTGAGATATGGCGTGTTGACCTCAAGCGCGCGTGGGCGGCGGCTGAATGATTGGAACGCCCCCTGGGTGAGATCAAGCAGTGAAGGCTTTTGCTCGTCTGCCGTGATATCGACGAGATATACGGTGCTGTCCTGATCGATGCGAAGCACGGCCTCGTTGATGAGCATCACTGCCGCGCGGCTAAGCGAGCCTGTCCGGACCGCATCGTGTGCGCAGAGGGACTGATCGAGTACTCCTCGCTGCCAGGCGCCGTGGCGCTGCACCGATACTTCGCCATCGATCGAGTAAAGTTGGCCCACTGTTGAGCATTCCTGCGCACGTGCCATCCCCGCTTGCAGCTGGATAAGAACTATAAGAAGGGCGGCGATACGCAGCCAAGATGCCATATGGCCCATGGCTCTCCCCCCGGAGGCCAAGCGTCTCTGAGGACTCTACTTTGGCAAATATTATGCGTCTGCGGTGACAAATAAAACGGCGTCACACGGTAATTCACTTACGGTTTGTCGATCATGCGAGTCCTGAGCTATCCCCTGTAATCGACCGAGTTCGCGCAACAAAGCCGGTCCCACATCATTCCCCGGTCATCTCATGCAGCATCTCAGCGAGTCGCTCCACATCACGAACAATCAAAATCCCGGGTTGGCGCTCAATTATTCCTATACGCGAAAGACGATTGAGTTCGCGGGTCACAGCCTCCCGATGCGTGCTCACGCGGCTTGCAATATCGGCGTGAGTGGGCGGCGGGATGAGGCGTGCACTCTTGCCCTCGCGGGGTGCGAGGCTTGCGAGGCGCAGAAGTTCGGCTTGGATGCGATTGTTTACGGCGAGTGTGCTGAATTCGTATACGCGCTTGGTTAGCGTACGAACATTTCGCACGAGCTCGCCGATTAAAGCCTGACCCACCATCGGCTCAGTTACCAAAAGCTTTCGAAATGTTGCGGCGGACATGGAAGCAATAAGGCAATCGGTCTTGCCCACAACGCTGGCACATCGGGGGTCACCATCGATTGCGGCATACTCGCCGAATATGGAGCCCGGACCTAAGTTACGAAAACTCACCGCCTTTCCGGACACCGAATAAATCGTGACCGATACCTCGCCTTTCGTAACGAAGAACACGTCATCGGAGGCGTCGAGATAGTCGACGATGAGATCTCCGGGATGATAGTTTTGCCACCTGCAGGTCTCTCGCAGCGCTTTTAGAGCCTTTGGCGGCAGGCAAGCAAAAATCCCGATGCTCGCAAGGGTGAACTCGGATTCTGTGGCCTGAGAGCGCTCCATACCTCGTCGCCGACCACGCCCAACAATTACCCTAGAAGGGTTAAGGGGGGATCCTTTGCTGCGCATCGACGCGCAACCACGTGTAGCGAAACACCCTGGGGCTGAACTGGTCAAGCCCTTCTGCCGAACTGCCAGCTTGCCTGGCTCCGCGCTCCAGTGAAGAGTCACATCGCTCAAAGAGTGTGTCATTGTGAGCCTCCGGTAATCCAATCACTCATGGAAGCATTCTAAAGGACAATATCAATAAGCGCTGTGGCATTTCCCACACCTCGCCGTCCGCACCGGTCCTCATCATCTATGGCTTCATCTATGGCTGCCAGTCGGCCACAATCCTAGGCCCACTCACCTCTGCTTTTCGGCCCTTTACAGCGCCTGACACGTCAGCCGCCTCAAGTTAATTTCAAATGCAACATTTCCGGAGACAGCAAGACCGAAGCTGGAAGATTATGCGCTACATGGCCTACTCGTAGCGAACGTCCGCTTGGCTCAGAAGCAGACGTGGCAGCGCGCTACCGAGTCAATCCGCGGTGTGCCAATACCAGACGCTCTTGGTCTGCGACTAAACTAGCGCCAGCCACACACGCGGCGTCCCCTGTGCCACCAGCAACGCCAGCGGCGATGGTGGTGACGGCGCGGATGCACGTGAACAGTTACTCTAGCCTCCTCGACGAGGTCCGCGGGCTTCACAGCCCCAGCCTTGACGACGTCCAAAGGCAAGGATTTCGCGGCCTTGGGCATAACAGTCAATCCGATGGCGGCGATCGCACCACCGCATAGGATTCCGGTGACCACGCTGCGGCGATCAATTTCCTTCATGGGTCTGCTCCTCGTTGAGACCGAAGATTGCCCAGACAGTCTAAAGTCACGGCCCTTAGGTCGCAAGCCGATGATGTCTCCGTCAACTCGACCCCTCAAAACCGAGCCCATCCAGTTTCACCACTGCACTCGGAACGCTCCTGGCGGGAATGAATGACTTCGCCTTTGTCCGCTAAGTCCAAATTGTGGCGTCGCGGTAGCGGAAAAAACACGCGGACAAGAGACAAGGAACAGAGACAAATTTTACTGCCCCTTGCAAATCGGCGGCGGCTGCGGCGGCGGTGCCGGATGATCCTTTTTGTATTGAACGAGGATCGGCTCGAGGGTCTCTTTTGGCCAAAATTTCGGAGAGCGGATTTCTTTCAAGCAGGAGGCGTTCCAATATAATCCGGCGCGCGATGGCGACCGGCCGGCCTTCACCGCTTGCGCGATCGCCGCGATGTCGGTTGATTGAGGATAGATGTAAAGCGTCGTCGGCTTGTCCTTCACCATCGGGATGATTTGCCCGGCGTCCGAGCGCGACCAACTGGTGCAGCCGTTGCTGCGCCCGCCGGCGTAATTCACCAGCTTTCCAAACGGAACGTAACCCTCGTCGTTCGCGTAAGGGCTGTCCGCATCTTTGCGAAGACAGACTCCCCGCAACAACACGGCAGGATGCCCGCCGATGGCGCGCGGCCTCGCGTTTGCGGTGTCGCCTTCGCCGTCGAACTGTACGAACGAGCGGGTGAAAGCCACGTATTTTCCCGCCGAGTCGCGATAATAGCCTTTAAAAGACGCGATCTCCTCGCTCGTCACGTAGGCCCCGCCGGTCGTCAGCTTGGAATCCATCGCATTGCTGAAGTTCTTTGCGCAGCGCTGTCCGTTGGCGAAATTCGCGATGCCATTCAAATTGCGGCCGTTACCGTGACCCGCCGGAACCGCGCGAAACGTCCGATCGGCTTCGCAGATGACGTAAAACCGGCGCGCAAAACCGGCGGGCCGCGTCGCATCCATGGCGAAGTAGCAAGGATTTTTCACCGCGCCTTCGCTCGTTTTTTGCAGGTAAAGCGCGCGCGCCCTCTGCAAAACCACGTGTGCGATTTGACCTTCGCCTTCGCCGACATGAGCCTGCAGCCAAGCCGGGACGTCCGCCGGCTGCTCCGCGGCAAACGATCGGGGCAAACCCGACCAGGCGACGATGCCGACGATGCCGACGCTGACGATCGTGACGATATTTACAAGGAGCGATCTTGACTGCAACGGATCAAGCCTCCCGTCGAAGCGCGTTGCAATTCCCCGATGTTGCCACGCGTGAGCTCATTGCGCCAGCCTCACAGCGGGATGTTGTCGTGCTTCTTCCAGGGATTCTCCAGCTGCTTGTTGCGCAGCATCTGCAGCGCCCGCGCAATGCGCTTGCGCGTGCCGCGCGGCATGATCACCTCGTCGATATAGCCCCGCTCCGCCGCCACGAACGGATTGGCGAAGCGCGCCTGATAGTCGTCGATGCGCTTCTTGATCTTGGCGGGATCCGAGAGCTCCGCGCGATACAGAATCTCGACCGCGCCCTTGGCCCCCATCACCGCGATCTCGGCCGTGGGCCAAGCATAGTTCACGTCGCCCCTGATATGCTTTGAGCTCATAACGTCGTAGGCGCCGCCATAGGCCTTGCGGGTGATGACGGTGACTTTCGGCACCGTGGCCTCGGTGAAGGCGAACAGGAGCTTCGCTCCATGCTTTATTAGACCGCCGTACTCCTGATCAGTCCCGGGCAAAAAGCCCGGCACGTCGACGAAGGTGACGATGGGAATGTTGAAGCAGTCGCAGAAGCGCACGAAGCGCGCGCCTTTGCGCGATGCGTCGCTGTCGAGCACGCCCGCCAGGAACATCGGCTGGTTGGCGACGATGCCGATGGTGCGGCCCTCCATGCGGGCGAAGCCGATCACCATGTTGCGGGCGAAGGTCTCCTGAATCTCGAAGAAGTCGCCCTCGTCCACGATTTTATGGATCAGCTCCTTGATGTCGTAGGGCTTGTTGGGATTGTTGGGGATCAGCGTGTCGAGCGAGACCTCCTCCCGGTCCCAGGGATCGCGGCTCGGCAGCTCGGGCACGCCGGAGAGATTGCTGGACGGCAGAAAGTCCATCAGCCGCCGCATCTGTAGCAGCACCTCGACATCGTTGTCGTAGGCGCCGTCGGCGATCGAAGACTTCGTCGTGTGCACAATCGCTCCGCCAAGCTGCTCCGCGGTCACCTCCTCCTTGGTCACCGTCTTCACCACGTCGGGACCGGTGACGAACATGTAGGAGGTGTCTTTGACCATAAAGATGAAGTCGGTCATGGCCGGCGAATAGACGTCGCCACCGGCGCACGGCCCCATGATCACCGAGATCTGCGGGATGACGCCCGAGGCCAGCACGTTGCGCAGGAACACCTCGCCATAGCCGCCGAGCGCCGCCACGCCTTCCTGGATGCGCGCGCCGCCGGCGTCGAACAACCCGATGATCGGCGCGCGGTTTTGCAGCGCCATGTCCTGGATCTTGATCATCTTGTTGGCGTGGGCTTCGGACAGCGAGCCGCCGAACACGGTGAAGTCCTTGGCGAAGACATAGGTGACGCGCCCGTTGATGGTGCCCCAGCCGGTGACCACGCCGTCGCCCGGGACGTGCGTCTTTTCCATGCCGAAATCGATGCAGCGATGCTCGACATACATGTCGAACTCCTCGAAGGAGCCTTCGTCGAGCAGCAGGTCGAGGCGCTCGCGGGCGGTGAGCTTGCCGCGCTTGTGCTGGGCCTCGATGCGGGCCGTGCCTCCGCCGGCCCGCGCCCTGTCACGGCGAATCTCAAGCTCTTCCAGGACTTCCTTCATATCCGCTCCCCAGTGTGACGTGGCCTTCCGGTGAATAGCATGAGGCGGAAGTGGCGCAAATGGCTGCCTATGGCCGGCCTGCCCCATTTGCTACGCTTGCGCTCGGCAAGGCTTGGCCTTTTAGCCTTAAGCATAGTTCATGAGCATGCCCGGACTATGGACCGCCTTAATGCGCTGGTTTATTGTTGTCTTCCCCCCGTAATTGATCCCCGGTGAGTGACATGCTGTTCTGTCGTGTTGCGAGAGCTTCGATTTGCGCGCTGGCTGCCTTGATTCTTGTTGGCGGGGCGCCTGAAGCGGAGGCGCAAGCGGGCCCCCATCTCCGCACCACCGGCAAAAAAATGGATTTGAGTCAGCTCCGCGCGCTGGCTCCGACCAATCGGGTGGTGGTGAAGTTTCGCGAGGGCGAGAAGGTCAGGCTCACCAAGGACAAGCTGACCGGCATGCGGAGCGGCCAAGCCAACCTTCTCAATAATGTACTGAGCCAGGCGGGCGTCTCGGAGGCGGCGATGAAGCCGCTCTTCGCCACGCCGCCGGAAGAGCTCGCGCGCGAGCGGAGCGATTCACAGCGCCGGAGCGGCCGCCAGCTCGCCGACCTCAGCCAATATTTCGTCATCGACCTGCCGCCGGGGGCCGACGCCGCCGAAATCGCCGACAAGCTCAACGCGCTCGGCTTCGTCGAATATGCGGCGCCGGCTCTCAAGCCCGCGCCGCCGCCTATCTACTCCATCCCCAAGGCCGCCAATCCTTTGCCTGGCGGCGAAGGCGCGCGCGCGGGCTCGCCGAACTTCGCCCCTCTGCAAACCTACAAGGGCAACGGACCGCGCGGGATCGGCCCGATTCCGTCCGTCAAGGGCAGCGACGGAAAGTCCATGTCCTTCGCCGACGTGGAGTATGACTGGGCGCTGGCGCATGAGGATCTGCGCCTGCCCTATATGCGGAACCTCGAGACGCTGACGGCGGATAAATTCGGCGGTCCCGATCACGGCACAGCCGTGCTCGGCATCCTCTCTGGCGTGCCGAATAGTTTCGGCGTCACGGGCATCGTGCCGGCCGCGTTCGCCTATGTCGCCGCAGCGAGCACGAGCGAGATGGGCTATCTGCCCGCCCGCGCCATCGGCATCGCGATGAACAAGCTGAAGCCCGGCGACGTGATCCTCATCGAGCAGCAGAGCCCGGTGTGCGGGCTGGAGGACTACGGCCCGCTCGAATATTACCAAGACGTCTTCGACGCCGTCTCGGCGGCGACTGCCAAGGGCATCGTCGTGGTGGCGGCCGCCGGCAATGGCGACGTCAATCTCGACCGCGACACCTGCCTTGGCGCCTTCGACCGCGGCAAGCGCGACTCGCAAGCCATCATCGTCGGAGCGGGAAGCTCCACCGATCACGCGCGTATGAGCTTTTCGAGCTATGGGTCGCGCGTCGACGTGCAAGGCTGGGGAGAGAACGTCACGACCACGGGCTACGGCGATGCGTTCAACCCGACCAACGACGTGCGCCGCTATTACACCAAATCCTTCAACGGCACCTCGAGCGCCACGCCGATCGTGGCCGGCGCCGTGCTCGTCATCCAGGGCGTGCGCAAAGCCTGCGGCCTGCCGCCTGCCACACCCTTGGAGATGCGCGATCTGCTGGAGCGCACCGGCACCAAGCAAGGCATTCCGCGCGTGCGGCATATCGGTCCTCTGCCGAACCTCGAAGCCGCGCTCAAAGCCAGCGTGCCCGCCAACTGTCTGAAGCAGGTGCAGTCCGCGAGCGACGCCGCGCGACCCTGAAGCTCGTCTTAGAGGAGTGCGAGGGTCTTCGCCGCTGCGGCGAAATCGCGCCACCTGTTCTTGCGCCGCTCCGCCGCTTCCGCATCCTCGCCCCATTGGCTGATCTGCCAATCCTCATCGACATGGGAAGCGGCCCACGCCTCCTCCGGCGTGAGCCGCCGCTCAGCCACGGCGAAAGCGAGCAGCGCCGACCCGGTAAGCGCGGTCATCACATGCAGCGCCGCCAGGCTGAATGCGTCGCGGCTGGCAAGCGTCTGCTTCAGCCGGTCGAGCGAGCCCTCCGGCTGCGTGACATGCACGATGCCTTGGCCGAGGACGAGCGGCGCGCCGAGCGCGGTCTTAGCCCAGGCCAGCACAGGATCCCAATGCGCCGCCTGCGCCTCGACGAGCTCTTGCGGTCCTTGCGCCCGGTAGCAGAGAAGATCCGAGCCGGCATGGGCCACGATATCGCCGATCACCGCCTTCTCGCGGCCTGAGACGCCGTCGATGGCGCTGTTGGCGAGCCTGGTGAGCGGCATGGTCGAAGGATCGATGCGCTCCCCTTGCGCGCGCCACTCCTCGGCGACCGCCTCGGCAAGCGGGCGCGTCGGCAGAATGAGGCGAGCTTTTCCCGGCGTCCGCGCCTGCTTCCCGTCGAGCAGGAGCGCCGGCCCGTCCCCGCCCCGATCCTCGATCGCCACGTCCTTGTAGAAGCGTTTGGCGCCGCGTCCCGGGGCGGCATCCTTGCCGGCCGTGCCGGCGCCTTTTGCGGGCTTCCTCTGCGTCACGCTTTAAGACCCTCTTGCTTCCGTGCCGTTCGGGTTAACATGGCCCGCCGATGGTTTCGGCCAGGTCAACTCGGGAGGACAACACATGTCTCGCACTTTTCTACTGACACTCGGCCTCCTGCTTGGCCTCGGCGCCTTGCTGGCCAACGGTGCCGCCACCGCCGGCGACCCGGTGTTCTGCGCCAATTATGCGAACGACGCCGAGAAGAGCGTGCAGCTTGCCAAGCATCTCAAATGCGGTTTCCAGGGCCCGCGCTGGATCAAGGAGAAAAGCGCTCACATGGCGTGGTGCATCCTCGTGGACCCAAATCTTGCGCATTCGGAGTCCGACGCCCGCGCGGCGGAGCTGAAGCAATGCACCTGCACCTGGTATGCCGACCACACCATGGTGCAGATCGCGATGAACATCGCGAACAAATGCGGGTTCACCGGCTTGCGCTGGCTCGAAAATAAGCAGGCGCATTAAGATTGGTGCTTCAACATCAACCCGCCCTTCAGCGCCATGGATAACGAGATCGACATCCGCAAGAAGATGCTGAACGGCTGTTAGCGCCGGCGATCCTCACTCGGCGCCTTCCGCGTCGGCGCCGCGCATCTCGAAGCCAAAGATCGCCAAGGCCTTTGCCAAGTGCGGCGGCAGCGGCGCGGTAACGTCCACCACCCCTTCCCCCGATGGATGGGGAAAGCTGATCCTCCGCGCATGCAGATGCAGCGTGTTGTCGATGCCCTCCGGCAGTTCGGCGCCGCTCGGATATTTCTCGTCCCCCAGAATCGGGTGGCCGATGATGGCCATATGCGCGCGGAGCTGATGCTGCCGCCCGGTGACCGGCTTGAGCGAGACGAAGGAGACCGTCTGCCCGGCCCGGTCAATGACGGCGTAATGGGTCACCGCCGACTGCGCGATGTCCTGCTCGCCCGGCCGCGCTTTGCGCACGCGATCGCCTTCGGGGCCCGACGCCTTGACCAGCGCCGCCTCGATCTTGCCTTGCGGCGGCTTCGGCACGCCATGCACCAGCGCCCAGTAGATCTTCCGCACCGAGCGCGTCTGGAAGGCGCGGCCGAGCTTGGCGGCGACCGCGCGGCGCTTGGCGACCACCAGCACGCCCGAGGTGGCGCGGTCGAGCCGGTGCACCAGGCGTGGCCGCGTCTCAGGCCCGTCGCCCAGGCCTTCCAGCAGGCCGTCGATATGGTGGGGGGTCTTGGTGCCGCCTTGCACCGCCATCCCCGACGGCTTGTTGAGCACGAGAAGATCGTCGTCCTCGTAAAGGGTAATGGAGGCGAGAAAATCGCGATCGGCCTTCGACACCGCGTGTTTCGGGCCCGGCGGGGGTGGCGTGTCGGGAAGCGGCGGCACGCGCACCGTCTGGCCTTGCGTGAGCCGCGTGCTCGCCTTGGCCCTTCCTCCATCGACTCGCACTTGCCCGGTGCGCAACAGCTTCTCGAGCCGGCTATGGGGAAGGCTCGAATAATGGGTCTTGAACCAGCGATCGAGCCGCATGCCGTCTTCGCCCGCACCGACCTCTTTCTGCTCCACGCCTGCCATCCGCCACCAATGACTGCGCTGCTTACGATTTTCCAGTCATTTCATGATCAAAACCGCGCAAGGGGCCAGCTCGACAAGGCGGTCGGTGGTCGAGCCGATCACCCGGTTATACAGTGCGGAATGGCCCATAAAGCCCGCGACGAGGAGATCGAAACCGTCGCGCTCGATGAAATCGACGATCGCCGGAACCGGGTGCCCCACCAGGACATGGCTGATCAGCTTCACGCGGTGATGCTTGGCTTCCACTTCGGACTTGGCAACGACCTCGGCGAATTTACGGTCCGCAATCTCCTTATCGCCGATGACCTCCTCCCGCGAGCCTGGGATCCACTGGGTCTCCTCGACGCAGATCATATGCGCTTGCGCCTTATGCGAGTGTGCCAACCGCAGGGCGGCATCAAGCGCCTTGAAGGCTCCTTCCGAGCCGTCATTAGCGATCAGGATTTTCTTGAACATGGACGCTCTCCTTGACGATCGGGGGCAGTGTCGGTTGGAACCAGCGTTGCGCGATCAAGGTCGGCACCACGGCACTGGCGATGACCGCCGTCACTAGGATCGTATATTGCTCTTGGTCGATAATCCCGTGCGTCAGCCCAAACAGAGCCGAGATCGTGCCGAAGGTGAGTCCGGTGCACATCATCAGGGTCGTGTACATCCCCTCGCGCCGGTCGAATTTGTAGACCCGCGTGAGCGGAAGGATGCCGACAAATTTTGTCGCCATCTTCAACGCGAGAAAAATGAGGATGAGGCCGATACCGGCGACGATGGCATCGAATTTCACCAGCGACCCCGCTTTGAGGAAATAGAAGGGGGTGAGCAGCGCGAAAGTGATGGTGCGCAGCCGCTGCGCCAACGCGCGATTCGTCACGAAGAAGCTCGCGAGCATCATGCCGAGCAGATAGGAGGGCAGCACCGCCTCGCTCTTGGCGAGATTCGCCAATGCCCCCAAGCCGAAAAGGACGAGCAAGATCAGCTTGGCTTCCGGCTCGCTGACCCGCCCGCCGAAGCTTCGTTCGAACCACGGCATCAGCTTTGGCATCAGCCACATGGCCAGCGCCGTCACGATTGCGAACAGGACCAGCCAGAGATTGTAGTTCGCGAACACGATGCCGAGCGCCAAGACTGTAAACACGTCATTCACGAAGCAACCGGCAAGGATGATCTTGCCGATCTCGGTCCGATTGAAGCCGGTCTCGACCATCACGGCGTAGACGACGGCGACGGACGTTGTGGAAAGCGCAATGCCGGCGATTTGCGCCTGGGGCCAAGCCCAACCGAGCACGAAATGGGCGTAGGCCAGTACGCCAAGATAGGGGCCGAAGAAACCGGCAACACCGATGGACATCGTCGCGCCGAGATGCTTGCGGACCACCACCGGATCGAGCTCGGTGCCTGCGAGAAAGGTCAGCAGGATGGCCCCAAGGCTTGCCAAATAGGTGATCCAGTCATTGGGGGCAATGCCGAGAAGATTGCCGCCAATGCTGCCGACGATGATCTCGATTAGGGCGACCGAGATGCCCACCCTGATCGAGATCAGTGCCGAGACGAGCGCGAGCCCGATCCAAAGCGCCGAAATGACCCACACATTCTCCATGACCGTTCCTTTCTTAAGCGGCACGGACACACATCATCTGACGCGAGAGCCAAAGGCTTCGCGCAACTGGCAAACAGCGGGTCGGAAAAAGCACGACCCGCCTGGCGGCGGGTCTACGTGACTCTCCCACCGCTATAGAGCGGCAGGAGTCATCAGCCCTTCGGGCAATTTTGGGGGTCTCCATCCCCTTGACCGACAAACTAGGTGAGGAGCGGCATTTGCGTCAAGCAGCTAAGCCAAACAGCCGCAGCCTCCTTATGGCCTCCTCGGCTTTTTCGCGCGCAGGCTCGCCCAGCGGTCGAGACGCTGCTTGACTTCGGCCTCGTAGCCGTAGGTCGTGGGTGCGTAGAACAATTGCCGCTGCATGCCGTCGGGAAAGTAGTTCTGGCCCGAGAACGCCTCCTCCTCGTTATGGTCGTAGGCGTAGCCGCTGCCATATCCTTCCTGCTTCATCAGTTTGGTCGGGGCGTTGAGGATGTGCTTCGGCGGCAGCAGCGAGCCCCCCTCCTCCGCCGCGCGCTTGGCCTGCCCGAACGCGACATAGCCGGCATTCGATTTTGGCGCGGTGGCGAGATAGATGGTCGCCTGCGCCAGCGCGAGTTCGCCTTCGGGCGAGCCCAGGAAATCATAGGTGTCCTTGGCCGCGATGGCCTGGACCAGCGCATTCGGATCGGCGAGCCCGATATCCTCGACCGCCATGCGCACCAGGCGCCGCGCGATATAGAGCGGGTCCTCGCCGCCGGCCAGCATGCGCGCCAGCCAATAAAGCGATGCGTCGGGGTCCGAGCCGCGCACCGATTTATGCAGCGCGCTGATGAGATTGTAATGGCCGTCCTGGCTCTTGTCGTAGATCGGCGCGCGGCGCTGCACGAGCTGAATAAGCGCCTCGCGGTCGAGCGGGGCCTTGGCGCCCGGCGGCGCCGCCAGAAACACATCCTCGGCGAGATTGATCGCGCCGCGCCCGTCGCCGTCGGCCATGGAGATGAGCGCTTCCCGCGCGTCCGCGGTCAATGGGAGCTTACGGCCCGCATGCGCCTCGGCGCGGACGAGCAGGGCCTCGATCGCCGCCTCGTCGAGCCGCTTGAAGGTGAGCACGCTCGCCCGTGACAGCAGCGCCGAGTTGAGCTCGAAGGAGGGATTCTCGGTGGTGGCGCCGACCAGAATGATGGTGCCGTCTTCCATATGCGGCAGGAAGGCGTCCTGCTGCGAGCGGTTGAAGCGGTGGATCTCGTCGACGAACAGCAGCGTGCCGCGCCCCTCCTCGCGGCGCGCTTTGGCCGCGTCGAACACCTTGCGCAAGTCGGCGACGCCGGAATGGATCGCCGAGAGCTGCTCGAAATGGAGCTCGGTGACCTCGGCCAAGAGCCGCGCCACGGTGGTCTTGCCCGTGCCCGGCGGTCCCCAGAAGATCACCGAAGAGAGCCGCCCGGCCTTGACCATGCGTGAGAGGATGCCCTGCTCGCCCAGGAGGTGATCCTGGCCGATCACTTCGGCGAGAGAGGCCGGCCGCAGGCGGTCAGCAAGCGGACGCGGCGCGCTCATCGCGAGCCCGGCAGCCTCGAACAAAGTGGCGGCGGCCTTCTTCATCGCTTAGCCTTGAATGGCGAGATTGAACACTTTTCCCCCGCGCTCGACCGACAGCCGCCAGCCGCCGTCGGCCGCTTCGAGCACGCTGACCAGCCCGGCCACCGATTTGACCTCCTCGTTGTTGATGCCCACGACGATGTCGCCGCGCTTGACGCCAAGCCTCGCGGCCGGCGTCTTGTTCTGGACCTCGAGCACGACGACGCCCTCGCGCGTATCGTCATCGAGGCCCAAGTCCTGCGCGACCGCGGGAGAGATATTGGCGACTTTGCATCCCGTGAGCGGATGGCGCCCTTGAAGATCGCGCACATCGCGCGGCGGGTCCTCGACAGGGGGGATCAGCGTGACGATGGCCTTGACCTTTTGGCCCTTGCGCAGGACGCCGAGTTCGGCCGCGCCGCCGATGCCCTGCGTGACGAAGCGGTATTGGAAGGCTTGCGGATCCTGCACCGGCTTGTCGTCGACGCTGACCACGACGTCGCCCGCGAGCAAGCCGGCCTTGGCCGC
>JALHTP010000114.1 GCA_022865725.1 Methyloceanibacter sp.
AACCTTGCGCTTGGCGCCCGCGCTCACAATGCGGCCATCGGCGAGGCTCACGATGCGGTCGCAGCGTTTGGCGAGGGAACGGTCATGGGTGATGAGCAGCAGGGTGGCGCCGGTGCGCTCTTTCAGTCCGAACAGGAGATCCATCACCTCGCCGCCGGTGGCGAGGTCGAGATTGCCGGTCGGCTCGTCGGCGAGGATGAGGGAGGGGCGGGTGCTGAGCGCCCGCGCGATCGCCACTCTTTGCTGCTCGCCGCCGGAGAGCTGGCCGGGGAAGTGCGATTCGCGATGGGAAAGCCCAACTTCGGCGAGCGCGGCACGCGCCGCGCCGAACGAATCGTCACGGTCGAGGAATTCGAGCGGCAGCGCCACGTTCTCCAGCGCCGTCATGGTGGGCACGAGGTGGAAGGATTGGAACACGATGCCGATATTGGCGGCACGGAGACGGGCGAGGCCGTCCTCGTCGAGGCCGGCATAGTCGGTGTCCATGACCTGCACGCGGCCGTCCGTCACGCGTTCGAGACCGGCTATGACCATCAGCAGCGTCGATTTGCCGGACCCGCTCGGCCCGACCACGGCGATGGCGTCGCCGACGGCCACGCTCAAGTCGATGCCGCGCAGGATAGCCACGGGCCCCGCGCGTGACGGCAGCGTCACATGTAAATCTTCGAGCTTGATTGCCGCGGCGCGGCGCTGTTTCAGAGTGTGATCCATGGGCGGGGCAATCAGTGACTGACAGATGGCATGGGGATCGGCAATAGAGAAGGGTAAAGAGGTCGAAAAGATGAAACGCGCCGTCTCGCTTATTGTCATGCTGGCCGCGTGCCTTGTGCTTGTGCCATTGCACAGGATCGAGGCAGAACCGCTTGTGCCCGTGATCGTGGCATTTGGCGACAGTCTCACGGCGGGGCTCGGCCTGCCGCAGGATGCGGCCTTCCCTGCGCAACTTGAGGCTGCGCTGAAGGCGCGCGGAACCGAGGCGAGGATCGTCAATGCCGGGGTGTCCGGCGATACGGCCGCGGCGGGGCTGGCGCGGCTCGACTGGGCGCTGCCTGACGATGCGAGCGCCGTCATCATCGAGCTTGGCGGCAACGACGCCCTGCAAGGCATTCCGCCCGAAGGCACCAAGGCGGCGCTCGAGAAGATCATCGAGAAGGTCAAGGCGAGGGGGCTGCCGATCCTGCTCGCCGGGATGGAAGCGCCGCCCAATATGGGGAACGACTATGCCGATCGGTTCCGCGCCATCTATCCCGACCTCGCGGCGCGCTACGGCCTCGTCCTTTATCCCTTCTTTCTGGAGGGTGTGGCGCTGAACGACAGCCTCTTGCAGGGAGACGGCATTCACCCCAACACGCGCGGCGTGGCGGTGATCGTCGAGGGTATCCTGCCCAAGGTGGAGGAGCTATTGGCGCAGGTGAAAGCCAAGGAGTGACGCGGCCGCTCCGGGTGCTGGCCCGCGAGGCCCGAAAGCATTACAAGTTCTGACCGTCACGCGCGGGGGGATGCGCGCCTTGGCCACCATCTACGATCTCAAGCCGCGCTTCCAGGCTCTGCTCCGGCCGCTCTCCGATGCGCTGGCGCGTGCGGGCTTGAGCGCCAATGACGTGACGCTCGGCGCGCTGCTGCTCAGCGTCGGTCACGGCGCGTGGCTGGCGCTGATGCCCGCCTCGCCCTGGCCGCTGCTTCTCCTCCCCGTCACCCTTTTCCTGCGCATGGCCTTCAACGCCATCGATGGGCTCATGGCCAAGGAGCATGGCCAGGCGAGCGCGCAAGGCGCGGTGCTGAACGAGCTGTCAGACGTGATCGCCGATGCCGCGCTCTATCTTCCCTTCGCCCTGATCCAAGGCCTCGACGCGCCGCTCGTGGTGCTGGTGGTGGTCGCGGGCGTCATCGCCGAGATGGCCGGCGCGCTCGGGCCGCTGATCGGCGCGCCACGCCGCTATGACGGGCCGCTCGGCAAGAGCGACCGCGCCTTTGCTTTCGGTCTGCTGGCGGTCTTGCTCGGGGTGGGCCTCAGCCCCGGCCTGTGGAGCAGGCTTTATCTCGCGGCGCTGCTGCTGCTCTCGGCGCTGACCGTGCTCAATCGCGCGCGCGCTATCGTCGCCCAAGCCAAGGCGAAGGCGCCATGAGCGGGCTGTTCGGCATTCCCGCCAACGTGGTCTATGCCACGGCCGGCATCTATGCGGTCCTGGTGCTGGCGAGCCTCGTCGTCTGGGCGATGCGACTCGCGCATCCCGGAGAGCGCTACCAGGAACTCGCCTCCCGGACCGAGTCCTGGTGGTGGATGATCGGCGCCTTCACGCTTTGTGTTTTGCTCAATCAGACCGTCGCGATCGTCTTCCTCGCCTTCATCTCCTATCTCGCGCTGAAGGAATATCTGTCGCTGATCCCGACACGGCGCATCGACCGCGAGGTCCTGCTGTTCGCCTATCTCGCCATTCCCATCCAGTTCTATTGGGCGGCGATCGATTGGTATGGCATGTTCATCGTGTTCGTGCCGGTCTGGACGTTCTTGTTCTTTCCGGCGCTGATGGCGCTCAAGGGCGAGACGCAAGGCTTCTTGCGCGCGGTCGGCACGCTCTCCTGGGGCTTGATGATGACGGTGTTCACGCTCAGCCACATGGCGTGGCTGCTCGTGTCCGGCGACAAAATCAATCCCATTGCCGGAGGCGTCGGGCTGCTCTTCTTCCTGGTGGTGCTGACCCAGTTCAACGACGTGGCGCAATATTGCTGGGGCAAGCTCACCGGCCGCCACAAGGTCACCCCGAGCGTGAGCCCGAAAAAGACCTGGGAGGGGCTGCTCGGCGGCATCGCCACCACCATCGCCGTCGCTGCGCTGATCGGGCCCTACCTCACGCCGATGGATTGGCGCTGGTCGGCGCTGGCCGGCGCGATCCTCGGGGTCTCGGGCTTCCTCGGCGACATTACCCTTTCGGCCGTGAAGCGCGATCTCGGGGTCAAGGATGCGAGCGGGCTGATCCCGGGCCATGGCGGCATCCTCGACCGCGTCGATAGCCTCACTTACGCCGCGCCGGCCTTCGTGCATTTCATCCGCTATTTCTTCTATCCATGAGCCAGAACCCGTTCGTCAGGCTTCTTAGATTTCTGTTCTTCGCCGCGGTCGTGCGCGCGGTGATCCTGATCGCGCTGGGATTGACCGTGCGGCATCGCGAGCGGTTGCCGTCCGGTGGGCCGGCCGTGCTCGCCGGCAACCACAATTCAAATCTCGACGCGCTGGCGATCATGTCGCTGATGCCGCTCCGCCTGTTGCCGAAGCTCCGCCCCGTGGCGGCGATGGACTATTTCTTCACCAGCAAGCTCCGCGGCTGGTTCGCGCTCAACATCGTCGGCATCATTCCGGTGAAGCGCGGCAGCGGCAAGGACGGCGGCAATCCGCTCCAGCTCGCCGAGGAGGCGCTCGACCGCGGCGAGATCTTGGTGCTGTTCCCGGAAGGCACACGTGGGGAGCCGGAGACGCTGCAAGAATTCAAGAAAGGCATCGGCCATTTGGCGCATGCGCGGCCGAACGTGCCGATCGTGCCGATCTTCATGCATGGGCTGGGCAAGGCCCTGCCCAAGGGCTCGATGCTGCTGGTGCCGTTCAATGTCACGGTGAATATCGGCGAGCCGGTTTACGGGACGGAGTCCTATGCGGAGTTCGTCTCGAAGCTGGAGCGGGCCATGACCGTTCTCGCCGCCGAGGAGAAAGTCCCCGCGTGGGAGTAGGGTTCACTCGACTTCGACCTCGTCCCAGAAGCTGAAGCGGCCGGCGACGTGGCTCATGTTGGGCCGCGGCGCCTCGTAGCGCCAGGCGGCGCGCTCATGGCGCTTGCCCTCGATCACGACGTCGTAGAACTGGACGCCATGCGGGCAGGCGCGGTCCGATGCCGTCTTCTCGGCTCTCTCCAGCCAGTCGGTCCGCACGTCGGCGTTTGGGAAATAGCGATAGCCGCCTTCCTCGACGATGTCGCCGCTCTCGGCGATGACGTAACCCTTGAGCTTGGCTTGCATGCGAGCCTCCGATGCCTCACCAGGCGGGATTGGTGCAGCGGATGCCTTTGGGCTTCACCGAGGCGATCAGGCCGGTCTCGAGCGAAATCTCCCAGGCGCGGCTGATATCGGTCCACCATTCCTTGGTCTCGCTGCCCTTGGCCTCGCCCATGAATTTGAGCGTGCCGTCCTCGCCCTGCACGCAGGCGATGGAGAATTCCGCGTCCTTTTGCGGCTTCGGCACCAGCAGCGCGTCGGCCACCACGTAGGAGGCTGCTGCGAGGGCACTCGCCTTCGCCACCTCGCGGGCTGTCAGCACGAGATAGGTCCCGTCATCGCGCTGATATTCGCGGATATAGATCGGGGGCGCGACGAGGCCGCCGCCGAGATCGGTCCAGCCTTCGATATCGAGCTCGTCCTCATAGGCCTTGCCGAGGAAGCTCTTGGCGAAGATCGCGTCGGCGGATTCCTCTTCGGCCGGCGGCTTAGGCTCGGCATGCGCGAGCGCGGGCAGCAGCAGGGTGGCAGCGAGGCAGAGGCACGACAAGGCACGGCGGATGCTAACCATGATGGTTTCCCTAGAAGCGGTCCAATGGCCCAGGCGGCCCCCAGTCTAAGCATAATCATGACAAAATCGGCACCGCCTAACGCTTGTCCGCATCTGTCTCTACTTGGGCCGGAGGTCGGGCCGGTGCTAAGCTTCAGCCCGCCGAGGCCATGCCCCAAGGGCCAAACGCCATGCATCGCATTCTTGTTGCAGCTTTTATCCTGCTCGTGACCGCGGCCTTGATGCCGGCAGGCGCGCAAGGAAAGCGCGTGGCGCTCGTCATCGGCATGGGCGAGTACCAGCATCTTTCCAGCCTCAACAACCCTATCCCTGACGCCAAGGCCATCGCCGCGGCGCTTGGCGCGCACAGCTTCGAAGTCTCGGAATATTACAATCTCGACCGGGCCGATCTGCTCGACGCGTTGGAGAAATTCAAACGACAGGCGACAGGAGCCGAAGTCGCGCTCGTCTATTATGCCGGCCACGGCATGGAGGTCGAAGGCAAGAACGTGCTGGCGCCGACCGACATGGAGATCGAGTGCAAGGAGAAGACGGCGCTCCGCTCCGTGGCGCTGGAACAGCTCTTCGCGGCAGCCGGACCCGCGCCGCAGCAGATCGTGCTGCTCGATGCCTGCCGCAACAATCCCTTCCCGCAATGCCCGAGCCGCGGCGTCAATGCCGGCTCCGGCTTTCGCGGCTTGTCTTTGGTCGGCGAGGCGGATCGCACGCTACTGATCGCCAACGCAACCTTGTCCGGCAATCTTGCAGCGGACGGCGATCCGGGCGGGCATTCTCCGTTCGCCAGCGCGCTCATCAAGAATTTCAACGAGCATCCGCGCCTCTATTTCGGTGACTTGCTCAACATGACTGCCGCCGATGTGCGCGTGGCGTCGCGCGGGAGCCAGATCCCCGAGATCACCGCGCGCGGCGGCTCTCCCAAGATTTGCCTCGATGCGACAGGCTGCGGCGAAGGCGGAAACGTCGCTTCGCCGGAAGGCATCCTTTCCGACCCGGCGGCGCTCGCCGAGACGCGCTCGGTGCTCAAGCAGCTCGGCTATCTCGGCGATGCGAGCCGGGGCGACGGCGAGGACCTGCTTGCCGATGCGATCAAGCGCTTCCAGGCCAAGGCCGGGCTCTCTACCGACGGCAAGATCACCCCGACGCTGCTGGCAGTGCTGCGCGCCACCAAGGTCGCGGGGCTGCCGATCCCGGGGAAGCCGGTGCCCGGGCCATTCGCGCCGGGCTCGACAGAGCATGAGGCGGGCACGGCTTTCGCCGATTGCGAGGGGTGCCCCGACATGGTGTCGGTCCCTGCCGGGCGCTTCTTGATGGGCGCCGCGAAATCCGAGAAGGGGAAGCAGAAGGCCGAGGAGCCGCAGCACGAGGTGTCCGTGGGCGCGCCGTTCGCCGTCTCGAAATTCGAGGTCACCTTCGATGAGTGGGAGGCTTGCGCGCTCGAAGGGGGCTGCGCCAATTACCGGCCGCAAGACGGCGGCTGGGGCAGGGGGCGGCGGCCCGTGATCTATGTCTCCTTCGACGACGCCAAGGCCTATGTCGAATGGCTGCGGCAGAAGACCGGCAAGCCCTACCGGCTCCTCTCCGAGGCCGAGTGGGAATTCGCCGCGCGCGGCGGCACGAGCACGCCCTATGCGGCGGGCGCGACGCTGGCGCCGACCCAAGCCAATTTTGATGCGTCGAGCGCGGCCGGGCGCGGGCAGGCGGAATACAAGGGCACCACGCTCGAGGTCGGCACCTTCCCGCCGAACCCCTATGGGCTGAGCGACATGGAGGGGAACGTCTTCGAGTGGGTGGAGGACTGCTGGAACCCGTCCCATGCCGGCGCGCCCGCCGACGCGTCGCCGCGCGGGGGCGATTGCTCCCGCCGCGTGGCCAAAGGCGGCGCCTGGTATTACGAGGCGGATTTCGCCAGGCCAGCCGCGCGCATGAGCTTCCC
>JALHTP010000003.1 GCA_022865725.1 Methyloceanibacter sp.
CTCGTTGCCGGCGTCAATCTGCAAGCCGACGAGTCGGCGCTAACGGGCGAGGCCATGCCGGTGCGTAAGCGCCCCGTAAGGACCCTACAGAAATTTGCAGCCGCCCACGCATCAATCCACAACCACTTCAACCACGACCGTCACCTCAACCGCCGCGACATCTTCAAACAGAACCGTTCTGCCGCCCTGGCCGAATGGCGTCAGCTGGCGGCCTGAACGCCTCACACCAGCACCCTTCGCAGGCCCGCTCAGGTTTGTCTGACAATGTCCGGCGTCGCGCTTGTGACGCGACGCCGCATCCGGGTTAGTTCTGGTATTCTATCGCGCCAGTGTGCCGGTCCACCTTGAGCCGCTGCACAAGCGAATTGTCGACCGTCACGATGTCGGCGGTGACAGTGCCGTCGTCTGCCTTAATGTCTCCGACCTTCAGCCGCTTGTTGTTGAGGCGGTTAAGCTGAACGTCAAGGTAGCCGCGCACGTCTTCGGCCGACAGGTTCATCATCGGCGTCACGCGCGACCCGAACAGCGCACCCATACCGCCCTGCATCATGCCGGCGCCCATCATCCCTTTCCCCATCATGCCCTGCTTACCCTGTCCCATCATGCTTCCCATCATGGGACAGCCACCCATCATGGGCTGACCGGTCTGATCCGTCTGCTGACCAGTCTCGTCGTGGTGGGCGCTATGATCCGTCGTCGGCTCCTGCTGGCTCTGCTCCTGCGCCAGCGCCACCGAGCCCATGATCGCAAAAGCGATCAGCAGGCCAAGCTGTATCGGTCTACGTAGGCTCATCGCTCTTCTCCTTCATCTGACCACTCACTCTAACTCTCCGCAGTGCCATGCCGCTGCGTATTAAGATTGTGGAGCCTACAAATGCCAGGGCTCGAAAGGTTATCGGCGTCGTCATCAGCCTTCCTTTGCAGGCTGTCAGAACACCAGCATCTTGTCGGCTTCCAGCAACGCGGCAGCGAGCGCGTCCACGGTGCTGCTCGCGGGCGTTTTCGATTTTGCTCCCCTGCCCTTGTCGATCATGGCCACCTGTATAGCGATCGTGGCCACCTATATGGCGACCACGGAAGCTCTCAAGATCAGTTCTACCGGCGGTTCGGCCGGCGAACCGCCGCCACCCCCCGATTGGGCCGCTAGCGCTGGTGGACATATAGGCCGGGAGCGGGGCAAAGGGGCACGAGCCCGCGCGAGGCTGCGCCCATGCCCGGCGGCGCAACACGCTCTCGCGCACTGCGGGCGGCGAGCCATGAGCCCCAAGCCGGCCACCACGAGCCCTCGGCTGGCGTGGCATGCCTAAGCCAGGTGTCGGAATCGACATAGCGACCGCCGGCCGCACGGGTTGCGACATGATAGTGCCGCCCATGATGACCGGGCTCTGACACGATCCCGGCATTGTGCCCGCCATTGGTGAGTACAAAGGTCAGCTCGTTGTCGGTAAATAGGTGGACCTTGTAGACCGAGCGCCAGGGTGCGATGTGGTCGGTCTCGGTGCTGATGACGAACATCGGTGCGCTGACGTCCTTCAACGCAATAACCTTCCCTTCGACTGCATAGCGGCCGGCGGTCAGCCGGTTCTCGAGGAAGAGCCCGCGTAGATATTGGGAGTGCATGCGAGACGGCAGGCGCGTCTGGTCCGCGTTCCAGGTGGTGAGGTCGGTCATGGCGTCGCGCTCGCCGAGCAGATATTCGCGCATCATCTTCGACCAGACGAGATCGTTGGCGCGGAGTATCTTGAAGGCGCCGGCCATCTGCTTGGTGTCGAGCACGCCCTGATCCCACATCATGTCCTCGAGGAACGCGATCTGGCTCTCATCGACAAACAGCATCAGCTCGCCCGCCTCGCTGAAGTCGGTCTGGGCGGCGAGCAGGGTGACCGTGGCCAGCCGGTCGTCATCGCCGCGCGCCATGGTCGCGGCCGCGATGGCGAGCAAGGTGCCGCCGATGCAGTAGCCGGTGGCATGCACCTTGTGGCCAGGCACGATGGTGGTGACGGCATCGAGCGCCGCCATGACGCCGGACGTACGGTAGGCATCAAAGGTGAGGTCGCGATCGGCGGCGGTCGGATTGCGCCAGGACACCATGAAGACGGTGAAGCCGCGCTCGACCAGATAGCGCACGAGCGAATTCTGCGGCCTGAGATCGAGGACGTAGTATTTCATGATCCAGGCCGGCACGATCAGCACCGGCTCGGCGATCACGCTCTCGGTGGTGGGCTTGTATTGGATCAGCTCCATCAGCTCGTTGCGGAAGACGACTTCGCCCGGCGTGATGGCCAGAGCCTCACCCACCCGCAAGCCATTAGTCGGAGGCGCCGGCTCCATGGTCAGCGCGCGCAGCGCGTCATCCTGGAAATTGAGCGCGCCGCGTACGAGATTGGCCCCGGACTCTTTCAGCGTCCGCTCGATGATCACCGGATTGAGCCAGGGCACGTTCGACGGCGAGAACACGTCGAGTAAGTGGCGCGTCATGAAGGCGACCCGCGCGGCGTTTTTCGGCGTCATGCCCCGAACCTCACGGGTCGCGCTCTGCCACCATGATTCCTGGGCGATAAAGGCCTGCTGCCAAAGCACGTAAGGAAGACGCCCCCAGGCGGGGTCGTTGAAGCGCCGGTCGGACGCCTGCGGCTGGAACGGAGGCTTGGCGTCCTCCGACAGGCTGTGGGGGGCGAAACGCGCAAACCGCGCGCCGATGTTCGCGGCCTCGATCCCCAGTTCCACGAGCCGGCCCGGCGCATTTGCGAGATGCGAGGCCCAATCGAACCAAGCAGCGTAGAGCGCGTGCGGCGACACGCCTTGGGTGAGCCTCGCCGCCACTGCCCGTTCGACGCGGTCCATGGTCTCGAAGGTGGGCATGCCCGTTCCCGCGCCGGAAGCTGGTTCCGACGCTTCCGTCGCGCTAGGCCTTTTGCCCGCGCCCGAGGGTGCGATCGGCGGTGAAGGGATTTGGTCCATGTCTTAAGCCAATTGATTGAGGCAGGCGGGGCGGGTGCTAAGGCCGCAATCTGGGGCGCGACGGGCCCCTCAAGCAGCACCAGCGCTTTTGGCTCGCGCAGCCTCTTGGATGAAAGCAGGCCAAAATCCGCGCAGCTCCTTAGGGAGGACGCCGGCGAGCTTGACCGCCTCGCCGCTGTCGATCTTCTTCGCCAAAAGATCGAAGACGGCGCTGATTGCAGCCCTCACCTCCGCCTCGTCAGCGCGGGGTAACTCCTGCCGGACGCGGGCAAGGAACTGCGCTTCGTGGCGCTCTTTGGTCGGCGTTGCACTCATATGCCAGCCTTCGTAATAGAGGCCGCGCAGCAGCATGGGCAACTGAGCGCCGAGATGGGTGGCATTGGCCGGCCCGATGCGGTCGCGCAAGACATGCAGCACCGCCCGCAAGGTCGAATAAGCGTGATGACGATCAGAGGTGCCGAGCCGCTCCATCAAATCCTTGAGCCAAAGGTTGGACTCTTGGACGGTCGTATCGAATATGCCGAGACCGGTGGTCATGGGCTTCACTCCGTCATGCGTAGTCTGAAAGATACGGTCGGAGGATAGAGACGGTTGGGGGCGGTCGCTTTGACATGCCTCAAGTAGGCAGATCGATGCATGGCGACCGCCAGTGCGCAACCTACGGCATGTTGAGCTATGGATAGCCAAGCGTGTGCTCAACCTCATCCGCCAGGGCCGTAAGTCCGTCTGCTATGACTGGTGGCTTTTCGAGCAGGTCAAGAACGTCTCAAAAGAAAAGACAGCGCATCCGTGCCAGTGCAGTGGCTTTCCGCGATAGCCGGCTCCCCATTGGAAAGCAAGACCGTGATAGTAGAGCTCCTGCCAGCGCAGTCCCCCCGTCCTGCCAGGCTTGAATGTCCACGGGCTCGCCGACCATCTCCGCGAGAGCTTCCCCATTGGACTGCTCCAAGGCC
>JALHTP010000115.1 GCA_022865725.1 Methyloceanibacter sp.
GCCCTTTTTGATTCTGGATGAGGCGCACAAATCGTCATTCCGGCGAAAGCCGGAATCCAGGAGGCTTATTTGGACGGCTATGCTGGATCCCGGCTTGCGCCGGGATGACGCATCCATCATCGGCGTTCGCTTTTCTTGCCATACCCGCCGCCGGTCGGCGTCTTGATGATGATGGCCTCGCCGGGCTCGAGCACGGTCTGGTCGGAACCTTTGAGCCGCTCCAGCCTGCCGTCGTTGCGTCTGACCCAATTCTCACCAAGCTGGCCGTCCTCGCCGCCGAACAGGCCGAAAGGCCGTACCTTGCGGAAACCCGACAGGACGGCGCATTCCATCCGTTCAAGAAAACGCATCACGCGAAGCGTCCCGTCGCCGGCGCGCCATTTCCCCTTGCCGCCGGAGCCGCGCACGATCTCGAAGCGCTCCAGCAGCACGGGGTAACGCAGCTCCAGCACCTCGGGGTCGGTGAGACGCGAATTGGTCATGTGGGTCTGCACGGCGGCAACGCCGTCGAAGCCTTCGCCGGCCGGCGCGCCCGAGCAGATCGTCTCGTAATATTGATAAAGCGCGTTGCCGAAGGTGAGATTGTTCATCGTGCCTTGCGCCGAGCCGAGCACCCCGAGCGCGCCATAGAGGCAATTCACGATGGTCTGGCTCGTTTCCACATTGCCCGCGGCGACCGCCGCCGGAAAGCGCGGCTTCAGCATCGAGCCCTTGGGCACGACGATCTTGATCGGGCGGAGGCAGCCGGCGTTCAGCGGGATGTCCTCGTCGACCAGCGTGCGGAAGACATAGAGCACGCAAGCCCGCGTGATCGGCTCCGGCGCGTTGAAGGCGTTGCCGACCTGCGCGCTGGTTCCGGTGAAATCGACGGTCGCTTTCCGCGCTTTGCGGTCGATCTTGATGGCGACCTTGATGACGCTTCCCTGATCGGTCTCGACCTCGAAGCGCGCATTCTTGAGCTTGGCGATCACGCGGGAGACGGCCTCGGCCGCGTTGTCCTGCACATGGCCCATATAGGCGCGCACCGTGCCAAGCCCGTAATGGCGGACTATTCTGCCGAGTTCGGCGGCGCCCTTCTCGTTGGCGGCGACCTGCGCCTTCAGGTCGGCGATGTTCTGCGCCGGGTTTCGCGCGGGATAGGGCGACTGCGTGAGAAGCGCAAGCGCCGCCTCCTCGCGAAACCGGCCGCGTCCCACGAGCTTGAACGGATCGATATAGATTCCTTCCTCCTCGATGCGCGTCGCCTTGGGGCTCATCGAGCCCGGCGCGATGCCGCCGATATCGGCGTGATGCCCGCGCGCCGCGACAAAGAAAAGAAGGTCGGGGCTGTTTTCGCCGAACACCGGGGTGACCACGGTGATGTCGGGAAGATGCGTGCCGCCGTTGTAGGGCGCGTTCAGCATATAGGCGTCGCCCGGCTTCAGCGCCTCGCCGATTTCGTGCAGCACCGTCTCCACGCTTCTGTCCATCGATCCGAGATGCACGGGGATATGCGGCGCGTTGGCGATGAGGCGCCCGCGCGCGTCGAAGATGGCGCAGGAGAAGTCGAGCCGCTCCTTGATATTGACCGAGCGCGCGGTGTTTTGCAGCGCATAGCCCATCTGCTCGGCGATCGAGGTGAAGAGATTGTTGAACACTTCGAGCATGACGGGATCGGCCTGCTTGCCCACGCCCGCCTCTTTCCTCTTGGCGATGCGGGTGAGGAGGAGATGATTGCGCGCGGTGACGTGCGCCTCCCATTCGGGCTCGACCACGACGGTCTGGTGATCCTCGATGATGAGCGCCGGGCCGGCGACGCGGTTGCCGGGCGCAAGATTGGCGCGCAAAAAGACCGGCGCCTCGTGCCAGCTCCCGCTGGTGAAGAGCCACGTCGTCGTATGGGCTTTGGCCGGCGCCATTTCCTGCACTGATAGCTCTGGTTCCACGACAGGCTCGCCGCCGCCTTTGGCCTCGACCTCGATCGCCTCGATCTCGATGTCCTTCTCGGGGCTGATGAAGCCGAAACGCTTGAGGTGCGCGATCTCGAACAAAGCGCGCATGCCGCGCAGACTCGCCAGCGGAATGGGAAGCGCGGCGTCGGTGCCGGCATAGCGGAGATGCGCCAGCGTAATGACCACGATGGCGCGCTCCGCGACGCCCTGCCGCATCAGCTCCGGCTTCACCTCGTCGTCGAGCGCGCTCCTGATCTTGCCGAGAGCGGCGAGGGTGTCATCGTCGAGCCGCTTCAGCACGGTGCGGGTCCGCGTCGCGCTGAGCGAGGCGAGCCCCATGCCGAACGCCGACAGCACGCCCGACAGCGGGTGGATCAGCACGGATTTGACGCCGAGCGCGTCGGCCACGAGGCAGGCATGCTGGCCGCCCGCGCCGCCGAACGAATTCAGCACATATTCGGTCACGTCGTAGCCGCGCTCCACCGAGATAGTCTTGATCGCGTTCGCCATGTTCGCGACCGCGATCCTGATGAAGCCGTCGGCGATCTCCTCGGCCGAGCGGCCGTCGCCGAGCTTCCGCGCCAGCGATTTGAAGGCCTTGCGCGCGGCTTCCGCATCCAGCGTCTCGTCTTGGCCGGGCCCGAAAATGCGCGGGAAGAACTCGGGCACGAGCTTCCCCGTCATCACATTGGCGTCGGTGACGGTGAGAGGGCCTTGGCGCCGGTAGGAGAGGGGGCCTGGGTCGGCGCCTGCCGAGTCAGGGCCGACGCGAAAGCGCGCGGCGTCGTAATGCAGGATCGACCCGCCGCCAGCCGCGACGGTGTGGATCAGCATCATCGGCGCGCGCACCCGCGCCCCGGCCACCACGCTCTCGAAGCTCCGCTCATAGCTGCCGTCGAAATGGCAGACATCGGTCGAGGTGCCGCCCATGTCGAAGCCGATGATCTTGGCGAAGCCGGCTGCCCGCGCGGTCTCGACCGAGCCCACCACCCCCCCGGCAGGCCCCGACAGGATGGCGTCCTTACCCCTGAACAGGTTGGCGGAGGTGAGGCCGCCGGAGGACTGCATGAACAGAAGCCACGGACTTCCTCCCCCTGAAAGGGGGAGGTCGGTCGGCGCTTGCGCCGACCGGGTGGGGGTCATTGCCAAACCCTTTGACCCCTCCCCGGACCGCCTATGGCGGTCCGGCCCTCCCCTTTCAGGGGAGGGAAGAAGAGCGGAGGCGACGCGGTCCACATAGCGGCGGAGCAGCGGCGAGAGATAGGCGTCGACCACGGTCGTGTCGCCGCGGCCGACGAATTTCACCAGCGGGCTCACTTCGTGGCTCGCCGAAATCTGCGTGAAGCCCGCCAGGCGGGCGAGCGCCACAGCCTCGCGTTCATGCTCAGGATATGCGTAAGCATGCATGAAGACGATAGCGACAGCCGAGACGCCGTCGGCGCGCGCGGCCCGAAGCGCCGCTACCGTCGCCGCGTGGTCGAGAGCGGTCTCGATGCTGCCGTCGGCGCGCACGCGCTCGGGCACCTCGGCGACGCGCGCGTAGAGCATCGAGGGCTTCTCGATGCGGCGCGTGAAGATTTTCGGCCGCGCCTGATAGCCGATCTCGAGCGCGTCGCGGAAGCCTTGGCTCACGATGAGAAGAAGGGGATCGCCCTTGCGCTCCAGAAGCGCGTTGGTGGCGACCGTGGTGCCCATCCTGACGGCGGCGATCAGATGCGAAGGAAGCGGCTGCTCCCGCGGGGAGCCGAGCAGGTCGGCGATGCCGGCGATCGCCGCATCCGCATAGGCGCCGCGATTCTCGGAGAGGAGCTTATGCGTAAGGAGCCTTCCGTCAGGCGCCCGCGCCACGATGTCGGTGAACGTGCCGCCGCGATCGATGAAGAACTGCCATCTGCCGCTCGTACTCATCCGATGCGCTTCAAGCCCGCCGCATACTGTTTCCAGCGCTTGACATAGACGTCGGCCGCGCGCGCGATCATGGCGCGCACCTGCTCGTCGCTCTCGCGCATGGCCTTGGCCGGCGCGCCGAGGATCACCGAATTGTCGGGGTAGACTTTGCCTTCGGTGACGAGGGCGCCGGCGCCGACCAGGCAGTTCGCGCCGATCTTCGCGCCGTTGAGCACGATCGCCCCCATTCCGATCAGGCTCGCATCGCCGATGGTGCAGCCATGCAGCACGACATTATGGCCGATGACGCAGTCGCGCCCGATGGTGAGCGGAAAGCCGGGGTCGGTGTGCAGCGTCGCGTTGTCCTGGATTTGCGAGCGCGTGCCGATCTCGATCCATTCGTTGTCGCCGCGCAGCACCGAGCCGAACCAGATGCTCACATTGGTATGGAGCCGCACCTTGCCGATCACCGAAGCCGTGTCGGCGATCCAATACAGCCCGTCGGCGGGAAGCTCGGGCGCCGTCCCATCAAGCTGGTAAATCGCCATGCGGGCGTCCTTTAGCTCTCTTGCGTTGGTTTGGAAGGTCGAGGCCGGCCTGCACCGGTCCTTCGCGGCGAAGGCTTGGCCCCCTCGATCTTCCGTTCGAGCCGCGCGATCTCGCCGCGCAAATCGCTGTTCTCCAGCTCCGCATACATGGCCGCGGCGTCGGCGGCGAGTCTTGCGAGCATGGCGCGCTCGTTGGCGTCGAGGTCGGTGCCGGACACATGAGGCCCGTAGAGCGAGACGGCAAAGCAGCGCACGGGGCTGACCGCGGGCACGGCGAGCACCGGACGGGCGAGGCCGGTCGGGAGAGCGAGCCCGTCGCCATCCTGGTCTGTCAGGCTAAACGGCTTGCCGCCCGGCACGGGCCCCAGCATCGGCTCGTCGGTCTTGATGGACGTTGCCTTTCCCTTGCCCCAACCCGCGCCGTTGCGGGCGCGTGCGAAGACCGGGCCTTGCAGGCGGAACGACGCGGCGGAGGCGAGCTTCAGCGCATCGGAGGTCTCGTCCGCGAGAAGCCTGTCGATCTCGGTCGCCTCTTTCGCGCCTCGGATGGCTTGCCCAAGCTTTTTCTCTGCCTCGTCTACCTCGCGGTTGAAATAGCGGTCGGCGAGGTGCACGGCGCCTTCGTGCAGACGGGAGATCAGGAACACTGCCGCGGCGCCCATGGCGACCCAAGCCCAACCGGGAAGGTTGAGATGCTCCTGCATGCGCTCCACCTCGTGATGCAGGATGAGCACGGGTACGCTCAGCGCGAGACCGAGAATGGTGACGCGCCTCAAGGGGATCGTCACGTTGACGACGCGCGGGCGTCGCACGGCTTCGAACACGAACAAGCACAGTACGCCGTTCACGAGATAGAGCAGGCCGATAATGTCCTCGGTGGGCGTGAAGTCGCCCCAGCGCGTCGCGAAGATCGTCGTCGTCGAGGCGAGCTCGGCGATCAGGAATGACGGCAGACCGATGAGGCAGCCCCAGATCACCCAGCGCACGCGCTGATAGTCCTCTGGCGTCTGCGTGCGGCGCCTGACCAATAGGATGGCGAGCGCGCAGAGATCGACCACGAAACCGGCGAGGATCGACGCGCGCGTCACCATCTCGGTGGGATAGCCAAATACCGCGCCATAGGCCGCCAGCAGCACGAGCGCTAAAGCCAAGGCAACGAGCGGCAACGCGCGCTCGACGGCGTACCACCTCGCCTCCGTCTTGTTGTTGGGAACGCGCAGGGCGAAGAGGAGAAGCCCCGCATATCCCGCCGCCTGTGCAAAGATCGAGGCAACGCCCTGCGCGAATAGGAGCAGGGGCCATTGCTCGAGGATTGCGTAAAACGCATAGACCTGACCGGGATTGAACCAGTTCACATAGAGAAAGAAGCCCCAGCTCATCGCCGAGGGTCGCGTCCAGACGAGCCAAGCCGCCGCGATGATCACCAGCACGCCGGCGATCTGGCAGAGCACGTTCACCGCGCGCACGAGAGCGTTCGAGGGTCGTTGCTCGGCGATCAGCGTCACTTGCCGCGCCGGTCTCCCCTCGTTGGCCGCAAGCTCGATCGTGACCGCACGTCCAGGCAGCATGAAATCGACGCCGCCGAGCACGGCCAGCGTGCTGCCGCATTTTGCAATCTCGCCGAGAGTGCAGCGCATCTTTTCGAGATCGATGCGGTCGCCGTCCCTGATCCCGGCACGCCAAGCAGGTGAAGAGGCGTCATCGGGGAAGGGCCCGTTCGCGTCGTAGATCAGCCCATCGTTATTGGCGAAGAAGCCCAATGAGCCGAGCGGCTGGGTCACCCTGAGCAGGTCGGGGACGATCATCAGGAGCCCCCACAGAGTGAGGCCGATCAGGAGAAGCCGGCTAGGGGTCATGGAGCATCAACCTCGCGCTCGCCCGACAGATGTGGATAAGGCCGCCGCCTCCCATTGCCAGGATCGCCTAAGCATTCCGTAATCGCGAGAGCTGGCAAGTGTAAAGGTGGGAGCGCCGGGGAGGGGGATGGCAGAAGCGAAACGTAAACGAAGCCCGCCCAACCCTGAAGCTCGGCTTCTTCGCCTATGTGGCGCTGAAGGCCGTGCTAGCGCAATCGCCGTCGACGTCCCCATGAAAGGCGAGGAACATCAAGATGCAGACCTATATTTTGCTCGTTAACTTCACAGATTAGGGCATGCGCAACATCAAGGACACGATCGGCCGGGCCGACGCCTTCGAAGATATGGCCAAGAAGAGCGGCGCCGTCCTCAAGGTGCTGTGCTGGACAATTGGCCGCTACGATGTGATCGCGGTGTTCGAGGCGCCTGACGACGAGAGCGCCACGGCGCTCACCTTCTCAACCTCCTCGCTCGGCAATACGCGCGCAGAGATCCTGCGCGCCTTCTCCTTCGAGGAAATGAGCGGGATCCTCGGCAAGATGGTCTGAGGCCACTGGGCTGAGGTCGTGCTACATAGCCCATCCCCACGAGGGATGTGACGCACATCACACCCTTGTCCTTGACACCCCCCCTCGGCTATTAGAGCTGAGCTTTCCAGCCTCAAGTGATCAGCATGGACACCGAAGTCTCCAAGGAACTGCCGCGGCATGGCGGCAACATCGTCACCATCTTCATCACCTCGCTCAGCGCGGCCATCGTCGTCGCCGGCGGGTTCGGCATCGTCTTCCAGGCCGCCATCCTCGCCGCCGCCGCCCGGCTGGGCCTTGGATCGACCTTCCTTTGGGCCGGCAGCGCGGTCAACGCCGTCCTCACCCTCTGGCTTGCGATGTGGACCTTTGCCCGTTCCTGGCACGTGGAGCGGCGCCTGAAGGCGGGCCTCGAAGTGGACGAGCCCAAGCTCTCGATCCTGGCCAATTTCCGCGGTTCCTGAGCGTCTTGCGGGCAGCAAAAGACGCAAGGCTGGGGCTTCGATTCTCCGCATGCGGCCTCGCCTAAAAGTCCCTATGCTCTAGGCAAAGCAACGAACTCTGGGGGAACTCGACAATGTCGATTTGGGGCAAGCTCGCAGGTGCTGCCGCGGGGCTCGCGATCGGGGGTCCGATCGGCGCGCTGCTCGGCGGCGTGGCGGGACATTACGCCATCGATCGCGACAAGGAGGAAGACGGCCCGGCGGAGAACCAGGTGGCCTTCACCGTGGGCGTGATCGCGCTCGGCGCCAAGATGGCCAAGGCCGACGGCGTCGTCACCATGGACGAGGTCAACGCCTTCAAGGAAGTGTTCAAGGTGCCCGAGGGCGAGATGAAGAACGTCGCCCGCGTGTTCAATCTCGCCAAGCAGGACGTGGCCGGCTACGAGGCCTATGCCGAGCAGCTCGCCACCATGTTCAAAGGCAACCGCAAATTGCTCGAGGATGTGCTCGAGGGCCTGTTCCATATCGCCAAGGCCGACGACAATTTGCATCCGCGCGAGGAGCAGTTTCTGGCCGGCGTCGCCAAGCGCTTCGGCATGACCGAAACGGAGTTCGCCTATGTCAAGGCGCGCCATGTGACCGCCGCCAAGCGCAATCCCTATGACGTGCTCGGCGTGAAGCCTTCGGCCACCAACGAGGAGCTCAAGAGCCATTACCGGAAGCTGGTTGCCGAGAACCATCCGGACAAGCTGATGGCGCGCGGCGTGCCGAAGGAATTCGTCTCGATCGCCACCGAGAAGGTCGCGATCATCAACGAGGCCTATGACCGGATCGCCAAAGAGCGCGGGATGTAGCGCTGGCGATGTGCCGCGACGGCCTCTCACGCAATGATGTCATTCCCGCGCACGCGGGAATCCAGTAACCACTGCCCTGATTTTTTGCTGAAGCCCGTGTTACTGGATTGCCCGGTCAAGCCGGGCAATGACAACGCAAAGATATGACCGCCGCCCCTGACAGTCCGCTCGCCACCTTGTGGTGTCCCTCGCCGAACGTTGAGCCTCGGCGCAATGGGCTGCAAGCCGACATGCTCATCCTGCATTACACCGGCATGGATTCTGCCGAGGCCGCGCTCGATTGGCTGACGCGGCAGGAGTCGGGGGTGTCGTGCCATTACCTGGTCGACGAGGAGGGGCGGATCGCGCAGCTCGTTCTCGAGTCCGAGCGCGCTTGGCATGCCGGCCAGAGCCTTTGGGCGGGCGAGCTCGATGTCAATTCATGCTCGATCGGCATCGAGATCCACAATCCCGGCCACGATTTCGACTATCCCGATTTCCCCGACGCCGAGATGCGCGCGGTCGAGGCGCTCTGCCTCGACATCATGAGCCGCCACGCCATTCCGCCCGCCCGCGTACTCGCCCATTCGGATGTGGCGCCGGGCAGGAAGCGCGACCCGGGCGAGAAATTCGACTGGGAGCGGCTGGCGCGCGCGGGCATCGGTCTTTGGGTTCCGCCCGCTCCCGTCGAGGGCGATTCCGGCTTGGGTCCGGGCGACGAGGGCGAAACCGTCGCCGCCCTGCAACGCGACTTTCTCGACTTCGGCTATGGGGTGGAGGTGACCTCGACCTATGGCACCGGCCTCGAAAAGGCGGTCGAAGCCTTTCAGCGGCATTTCCGCCCAGCCCGCATCGATGGCCGCGCCGACAATTCCACGCGCAAGACGCTGGCGCGCCTGCTCGCCTCGCGCGACGCCACGCCCATGGCCTAATGGTCTGACGTCGACGCCGACGACCTCTACGAGCTGGGCTTAATCAGCCACGCCTGCACGCTTCAATGCCCGTGCTCACCCTTTGCCATCATGAGGTGATGCAGCTGATGGTGCGATCCCTGGACTATGATGCCCATGAACCCGAGCGCCTTCAGCCTGATCGCTTGCGCGGGATCCTCGCTCGTAACCACAAGCGTCACGCCGTTCGGCAATTCTTCGGTCTTGGCATTCCAGCCCATCGCGTTGAGCTCATACGCGTGCGCCGGGACCATTCGCTTTATGGCCTCGGCCGTGCGGCCCTCGCCGGTGACCGCGATCTCCACGCCGTTGTCGAGGGCCTTCGCCTCGGCCACCGCATGCAGCGTCACCTCATTCATGTCGATCAGGTGCTGGCGCAACGCAGCGATATCGACTTTCGACCAATCGGTATTCGGATCGGCTTCGAGGATGCGCACGATCTCCTGGATGGCACCGAAGGCGTCCTGTCCCGCCAGCGTGGGCTCACTCGATGATTGAGCCTGCCCACCCATCATCCCGTGCTTCCCGTGCATGTCGTGCCCCCGCATCATGGGGCAGCCATCGGGTCCCGCTGCCCCGTCCTGCGGCGGCATCATTTGGCCCATCGAGCCATGCTGCGGATGCCCCGGCGTTTCGGCGAAAGCGTATGCGGCCGCCATCAGCATCGCTATGACCGCAAGCCCTAGAGACCGTGCATACATGATCGACCTCGTTGCTGGTTCTCCGCCGCAAATAGGCCGGGGAAGCCGCGCCCGCCATGATCTCGATCAAGCGCCGGAAACGAAACGGCGTCCCCCCCATTTTCGAGAAGGACGCCGTTGATCAGGGCTTCGGCAGGACTTGGTGCTTGAGCGTCAGTTGGTGACGTCGAAATCCATGCCGTCGAAGGTATAGCGGGGCACTTGCGTCCAGATGCCGTCCTCTTGCACGGGGACCTTGTGCATCTTGACGCTATTGACTTCGAGTTTGCCGGACTTGTCGTCCACCCAGAAGTCGATGTCGTAATATTCGTCCGTGCTGCCGGGCTTGCGGAAGTCGGTGCAGGCGAAATACTGGCCGTCCTTTTTCAGATGCCGGATCGGCTGGTGCATCTCGATGAACTCGAGCGGGATCGTCTCGCCGGTCTTGTCGTCCTTGACGGCCAGGTCGCCGTTGGCGTCCTTATGCGTGGCGATGTAGTTGTGGATCGCGCTCATCACATGCCAGCCGCGGACGACCTCCGCGTCGCCGGGATGCTCCGACACCGGCAGCCACCACCAGGCGACGGGCATGCGGGTGACCATGTAGTAGCTGTCGCCATCCTGCTTCGGCCCCTTCTGCACCCTGATATCCATGAGGGTCAGCTTGTCGCCCTCGGGCTTGAACCAGAAGTCGATGGCGTATTGCTTTTTGGGCTCGTCCTTGTCGTGGAAGATGGCATTGGCGAACCAGCCATAGCCTGACATGCCACGCACGCCCTTCATGTTGTCGAATAGAAGGTTGAGGTTGGCGTCGAGCTTGGGATCGTGGAACACGAAGGCGCCGTCCTTCGACCGCTCGGCGATCACCTCCTGGACCCTCTTATTGAGATCCTCCTCGGTGAAGTCTTTCGCGCCCGCGGCGACAGCGGCCTGGTTGGACGCCAGGAAGTCCTTCGCCTTCTTGATGTTGCCGGCCGGGTCCTTGAGGAAGGCTTCCTTCGATGGCTCGGACGAGAAGCAATAGATGTGTCCATCGGTGTCGGTCCAATTGACCGCACAGTCGGTCTTGACCGTCTGGCCCTCGGCGAGACCCATGGCGCACTGATCGTCGAACTCTCCCTTGACCGGCGCCGGCGTCATCGCCTGGCTTGCGGCGGGAGCGTCGTCGGCGGCCAAGGCGGGGGATGCGGCGGCCAAGCAGAGAGAGGCGGCAATGAGCGCGGCGCGGGCCGGAAACACGAAGAGCCGATCGGGGAGGAAGTCTGTCATCGCTTTGATTTCCTTGGACTTTTTTGGGGTTTCTGGGGTTCTGTCGGTTGTTTAGGCGAGCATCAAGAGTTCGTCTGTAACCCAGGTCACCGTTCTGACCCGAGTCAGGCTCGCGCGCCAGATCACGTCGCGTCCTCCCCGCCATAGACCGCGAGCGCGGAGCGGTTCCTCACCTCGATCGAGCCCCGCGAGGCGTGCACCCAGCCCATGCGCTCCCATTCGGCGAGATAGCGGCTGATCACC
>JALHTP010000116.1 GCA_022865725.1 Methyloceanibacter sp.
CGACTTGCTAAATAGTTGCGCCTCCGACGCGGACAAATATTTCGCACCGGGTACTAATGCCGAGCTGCTGTCCGCTTTCAATGCGATCGCCAGGGATATTACGGAGCTGCGAGTCACAAAGTAGCAGGCTATTGCTGCTTCTCGCCTTCCGCGGAGGTTTGGCCGATCGACTGCTTTGTCTTGATCTCACTGGAGACAGATCCGAAAATATCCATTGTGTCGCCGATAGCGAGTTGCGGCGTGCAATAGGGCGCACAATGCAAGGTCTGCCGCCCAAGGCCGCGATACATAGTCACGAAGCCAGTGCGCGGCTCCTGAACGATCAACTGCCGATTGACGATCACCTTGCCGTCGGCGTCGATCACGATGAGATTGGTCTCGCCGAAGGATTTGCCGGTGACGATCAGGACCTTGCCGCTCTGCACCGAAACGTCGGCGATCGAGGGATTGCCGATCACAATTTCCGCCGCGGTCCGCTCGAGCCTCACGATCGATGCTTGGTCGATCAGCACGACGATATTATTGTCGGCTGCTTTTTGCGCCTTCACCGGCTGGGCTGCGCCCAGGGCAAGCAGAGCGGAAATGACGAAGCACAGGCGAGACTGTTCTTTTTGGCTGAGGCGCAAAACCATGATCCCCTCCCGTCCTCTCAAGCTGAATGTTGGCCCATGAGACCCCGAAAAAGTGAAGGATTGGCAAACGCGTGAACCGCTGCGGGACGGCTGAGCCGCCGGAAGGAGCCGAAAGCCAGATTAACGTCGCCTTCAGGCCTTTGGGGCGACACTACGCGCCGAATCTAACAAGCGACGCTTCCACGGGCAGATGATCAAAGACATTCTCATACTCACGATTTTTCCCGGCGCCATGGCCTTGGCGGCAGCCACCGATTTTTTCACCATGACGATCCCGAATCGCCTCGCGCTTGCGCTCGCCTCAGGCTTCTTCGTGGTGGCGCCGCTGGTCGGGCTTGGCTGGTCCGATATCGGGCTGCACATGGCGCTCGCCCTTGCCGCGCTCGCTTTTGCCTTCGCGCTCTTCTCTTTCGGCTGGATCGGCGGCGGAGACGCCAAGCTGTTCGCCGCCACCTGCCTCTGGCTCGGCCCCGAGACCATCCCAGCCTACGGCATCTACGGCGCGCTCTTCGGCGGAGCCCTTACGTTGCTGCTGCTCTTCTGGCGGTGTTTGCCGCTTCCTTCGATGCTGACCTCGCAAGGCTGGCTGATGCGGCTGCATAGTCCGAAAGTGGGGGTGCCGTACGGCATCGCGCTCGCCGCGGCCGGTTTGCTCGTCTATTGCAAGACCCCCTTTGTGGCCGCGCTCGGCGGCTGACTCTCTCCAGCGCTTTACCGGTCTTAAACTTCGCCCCTGTTTCACGCGCGGCGGCTTGAGCCGCCGCGCTCGCGCCTATTTTCCGGCCGGCCCCCCGCCAATTTGGCACGGCTATTAACTTGGCGTTGAGATTTCACCGTCAGAGTGAACCATTCGTCGCGGGACGTGGGACGTCCGAAAGGAAGAGTCTATCATGCGAAGAGCAAGAGTCATGGTGCTCGCGATCGCCTTTACCGCGGCCTTGGGCGCAGCCTGGGTTGCCAAGAAGATCGTGTCTGGTCCGCGTGAGGTGGAAACGGTCGAGAAGACCGTGGGCGCCACCGACGTTCTCGTCGCCGCGACCGACATCAATCTCGGCGATTCAGTCCGTGCCGATGTTCTCAAATGGCAGCAATGGCCGGTCGAGGGCGTCACCCCCGGCCTCATCACCCGCAATGCCCAGCCGAATGCGCCGACCGAGCTCTCTGGAGCGGTCGCGCGCGCGCCCTTCATCGCCGGCGAGCCGATCAAAGAGCAGAAGCTGATCAAAATCTCCGAAGGCGGCGTGATGGCCGCCATTCTTCCCGCCGGCATGCGGGCCATCGCCACGCCGATTCGCGAGGAGACCTCTGCCGGCAGCTTCATCCTTCCCAACGATCGCGTCGATGTCATTTTGTCGCACAAGATGCGAGTGGGCTCCAAGGAGGAGCCGGTGAGCGAGGCGGTGCTGCGCAACGCTCGCGTGCTCGCTATCGGTCAGGAAATCGAGAACAAGGACGGCGCGAAAGTGGCCACCGGCAAGACCGCGACGCTCGAGCTTACCCCGCGGCAAGCGGAGGTTCTCGCTCTGGCGCAGTCGATGGGCGAGATCTCGCTCTCCTTGCGCAGCCTCGCCGACGCCACTCCCGGGCAGTCTGAGGCCACCGCCAAGATCGGCGACACCTACGGCAACTCGGTCAAGTTTTGGAAATACGGCGTGCCGTCGCGCGCTTTCGGCGTCTACTAACGATGCGGGTGCATAGCAGGCACGACAAGGGAAAAGGCAAACTGATGCGTCGCTTATCGCTCAAATCCCCAGCCGCGCTCGTCGCGCTTGGCGCCGCTTGCCTCGCGCTGTGCGGCGTCATCGCGCCGCAAGCCGCTCTGGCGGAACAGCAGCATAGGTCCTATTTGCGCGTCGGCGAGACGGGAAATGGGACGGCGCGTCAAATCACGCTCGGCCTGAGCAAGTCGATGATCCTCGATCTGCCGCGCGAGGTGCGCGAGGTGATGGTCTCCAACCCCGACAAGATCGACGCGGTGCTGCAAACCTCGACGCGCGCTTATTTGATCGGCAAGGCGCCGGGCGAAGCCAATATCATCTTCGTCGACAAGGATGGCCGTCAGGTCGTGACGCTCGAAGTCTCTATCGAACGCGACCTCTCGCCATTGACTGATATGCTCATTCGCCTCATTCCCGGTTCGAAAATTCACATTGATGCGATTGGGGAGCGCACTGTGCTCACCGGCACCGTGCAAAATCCGATTGATGCCGCTCGAGCGTGCGAAATCGTCACGGCCTTCTTGGGGCCACTCAATCAGCAAGGCGAAAGCAGTGGCACTTCTACTACTGACGGCCCCTCTACAAAGTCCGCCAGCCAAAGCAATGTCGGCGCCGGCAATGGCAGCGGCGGTGGCTGCGCTGGAAGTAGCGGCAGCAACGCTGGGGACAGCGCCCCAAAAAGCGTCATAAATTTGATCACCGTCGCGGGGAGGGAGCAGGTGCTGCTCAAGGTCTCCGTGGTTGAGATGGAGCGCAATATCGTCAAGCAATTCGGTGTCGACCTGAATGCGCTGATCAACTCCGGCAATTTCGCCTTCGCCGCGCTGAGCGATCTCCCCTTCCCGATCTCCACTGCCGGCAAAGGCATCCTTCGCCCCTTCCTTCCGGGCGGCGGCGACGTATTCGGGACGGCAGGCGGTGGCGCGCAGTGGCAGAGCGGCGGAAGCCACGTCCAAGGCGTGCTCCGTGCGCTGGAGGAAGACGGACTGCTGCACACATTGGCCGAGCCGAATCTGACCGCGATCTCCGGGGAGACCGCCAATTTTCTGGCCGGCGGCGAATTCCCGATACCCGTCCCACAAGGAGGGTTATCGAACCAGGTCACGATAGAATTCAAGAAGTTCGGTGTGGGACTTGCCTTCACGCCGGTGGTGATGACCGAGGGGCGCATCAGCCTCAAAGTCTCGACAGAGGTCAGTGAGCTCACCAATCAAGGCGCGGTCTTAATAAGCGGTTTCGCCGTACCGGCCCTCAAGGTGCGTCGCGCCGAGACCACGGTCGAGCTGCCGAGCGGCGGCTCGCTCGTGATGGCCGGCCTTCTCTCCGATCAGTCGAAGCAGGCGCTGAGCGGTTATCCGGGGCTGAAGAACATCCCGGTTCTTGGGACGCTTTTCCGCAGCCGCGACTATATTAAGAACGAAACCGAGCTCGTCATCATCGTGACGCCTTATGTCGTCAATCCGGTTGGCCGCCAGCAGCTCGCGCAGCCTGACGACGGCTTCGGCTGGGCGTCCGACGTGAACACCGATCTGATCGGTCAAATGAACCGCGTCTATGGCCGCCATCCTGAACGTGCGCCGGTCGGCCGCTTCGATGGCGATGTTGGCTTTATCGTCGAGTAGGGATGGGGGGGGTAACTAGATCATGGTATCGGCACTTCAAGGCTCGCGTGTACTCTCCGCCGCCCGGCCTCTACTCGCCCTCCTTGCCGTCCTTGTGGTGGCAACCAGCGCCGGCGGGTGCTGGAAGAGCCCCAGGTTCAAGGCCCCCTTCACCCTCGCCAATCCGAATGAGCGCCATCCGATCGCCGTGAGGCAGGGCGAGGTGACGCTCGACCTTGCCATCTATCACGGCGCCTCGGGGCTCAACGAGTCTCAGAAGGGGCAGCTCTATGGTTTCCTTCGGGACTACAAGTCGCAGAGCGCCGAGCGCTTGCTGATCAGGGCGCCGTCAGGTGGCGCCAACGAGACAGCAAGCCTGCATGCGTATGACGAGGTGCGCAAAGCGATGCGCAGCGCCGGCATCGATCTTGCCGCGGTCGCGCTCGAGCCCTATTTCGCCAAGGGGGATCCCGCTGCGCCCCTGCGCCTGTCTTATCTCCAATTTGTCGCCGATCCCCCCGATTGCCCTGATTGGTCCGAGAATATCGGGCGGGATCCGCAAAACATGCCTTCGCCCAACATGGGCTGCGCCACCCAGCGCAATCTCGCAGCAATGGTGGCAAACCCCGAGGACCTCGTCCATCCGCGCGGCGAGACGCCGCGTTCCAGCGAGCGCCGCGACACCGTATGGAGCAAATATGTGAGGGGTAATGTCATAGGGTCCGAATGGGCCCCTGATGGGCCCCTCTCGGAGCACGCCAACACGGGGGAAAACCAGTGATCGGCGACGCTGCATATTCGCTGAGCTCGATTGAAGAGAGCAAGCAACCCTTCGAGCGCGCGCATGAACCGCCGCAGGATGCTCCGCGCGCACGGCCCGTCCCGCGCGTTAACATCCAGGCATTTTGCGAGGACCAGGACACCGCCGCGGTGATTGAGAAGGCGTCGCAGGACCGGCGCCTGGCCAAGGCGCACGTTACGGTGCAAATGGGCGGAGTCGATGCGGCAGTTGCCTTCTACAAGAACGCCTCCACGCCCAACCTGATCATCATCGAATCCCTGCTCGACAGGACGGACATGCTGGGCGAGCTAGACCGTCTCGCCGAGGTCTGCGATTCCGGCACCAAGGTCGTC
>JALHTP010000117.1 GCA_022865725.1 Methyloceanibacter sp.
GCCATTGCGAAAACGACCGATGATGAAGGCGTCGCTTCCTGATCGCGGCCGCAAACATCGGACCGAACCGATTCCACCAGAACCGTATTGTCTCGTGGCAGATGTCGATGCCCCGCTCGAACAGAATATCCTCGACCTGTCGCAGCGACAGTGGATAGCGGATATACATCATCACCGTGAGGCGGATCACCTCGGGTGAGCTGTTGAAATAACGGAAGGGATTGCGCATCGCCGGAGGCTAAGGATCCTCGCCAGGAGGCTCAAGCCAATTTACTCTGACAATGCCCTCGAGCCGCTTCCGTTCAGATTGGCATGTAGAGACATGGCTGGCTGGAGACCGCTATAGGCTCCCAACACTTGAAGACAATCCGGCATCTGCAATACGCCAAGGAGCCTTAGCCATGATCACTGAAAAGAAATCCCCCTACCGACTTGTAACCGACGAGCAACTTGCCGCCCTGCGGGCTAGAGAAGACGCCCTCTTCCAGAAGCGCACCACAAAATCGAAAAGGACCTTCAATAGGGCGCAAGAAATGCTGCTCAACGGCGTTCCAATGCCCTGGATGGGGGACTGGGGAACCTCGCACCCGATTTTTGTCAGTGAAGCCAAAGGCAATCGGGTGACCGATATCGACGGCAACCAGTATGTCGACTTTTGCCTCGGTGACACCGGCGCGATGTTCGGCCACTCCCCGGAAGCAACGATCAAGGCTGTCTCGAAGCAGGTGCGACGAGGGATCACCACCATGATGCCGACCGAAGATGCGCTGCGTATCGGCCAGGAACTAGGGCGCCGCTTCGGTCTGCCGCTCTGGCAGGTGGCAATGACCGCGACCGAAGCCAACCGATACGTCATCCGGATTTGCCGCACTCTGACTGGACGTCCAAAAGTCCTGTCGATGAACGAGAGCTACCACGGCAGCCTCGACGAAACGCTGCCGCACATCGGCCCTGACGGAAGGCTGGAACTACGCTCGAACTACGATATGAATCCCGGCTTGCCCAAGGATGCTCTAAGCCGCGTGGTCGAGTTTAACGACCTTGAGGCGCTGGAACGGGAGCTCGCCCACAAAGATTGCGCATGCGTGCTGGCCGAGCCGGTTATGACCAACTGCGGCATGGTGCTGCCCGCCCCTCGGTACCATGAAAAACTACGCGAGCTCTGCACCAAGTACGGTGCCTATCTGGTGCTCGACGAAACCCATACCTTCTCAAACGGCTATGGCGGCTACACCAAAGCTTATGGTCTGGAGCCGGACTTCATCACCCTCGGCAAGTCGATTGCCGGCGGCATTCCGGTGGCGGTGTACGGTTTCACCAAGGAAGTTGCGGAGCGCATCAACGCATCCTTCGGCCGCAAGGGCGTATCCGACCCGATGGGGATCGGTGGGACCTTGTCTGCCAATACCTTTGCCATCGCCGCGATGCGTGCAACCTTGACCAAAGTCGCCACCGAGGAAGCATTCGAGAAAATGTTCGCCGGACAGAAGCGTCTATCCGATGGCCTCGATGCAATTCTCCAAAAGTACAACATTCCTTGGAGCGTGACCCGCAGCGGCGCCCGCTGCGAACTGCAGTTCATACCGACCCTGCCGAAAAACGGCTCCGAGGCCAAGAATCATTTCGACTGGGACCTGATGTACTATACCCATCTCTTTCTGGCTAACCGGGGTCTTCTGATCACTCCATTTCACAACATGATGCTGATTCCGCCTGTCGCCACCGAAGCCGATATCGACATTCTCATTTGGGGTTGGGATGATTGCTTGGCAGAAATCGCAGGGCTCGGCGGGGGGAATTAGGACGTGGACGGCAATGTAACGGTAACTCAGATAGCTCTGCGGTTCGTCGCCGATTAACATCATCGGATGAGACCGATATCGTTTAAGCGCCACCGTTTCGCATCAGAAATTATCCGCGGCGCCAGGACGAAGGATTGCGAAGGTGTGTTTTCTGATGTTTTTGCCATGACTTAGCTCCCGGAACTCTGGGTTGGAGCTAAGCTAGATGTGCTGGGACGCCAGCAACTTGAGGCACGTCAAGTTCACGGCATTTCGCGCGCCCTACGTGGAGCCCGTGCCGTAAGGCTGCGTTCAGTTCGCAGCGGCAATCTCGATCATCACCTCGTTGCGACGCAGGAAGGGCAAAGTCCAGGGCGGATTGTAAAAAGCATAGGTTGGAGGTGAGACCGGCGAAAGGCTTTTCGCGCGAATGAAAATCTCAAGCTTTTTTGTTTGAAGCTCAAGACTATCCTCTCCGGCCATGCCGGAAAAGCGGATCGCGGCGAAACGTTGCACAGGGATTTCTTTTAGCTCGACCGCAGTGTTATTCGGCCTGGGCAGCGTCTCCATTGTATAGCTGGACGGCATGATGAAGCGCACGCGCCACGTGCTTCCCTCTCCTTGCTGCGCGACCGGTGCGGTCATAGCAATACGCTCGCTTGCTTGCTGCGTGACCGGAGCTGTCATTGGCACCTTCCGCGCAGCGGTATTATCACCAAAGATGTAATCGGCGATGATGCGAAAGCCCTTACCGATTGCATCGCGTCTTTCGCCCGAAACCTTTGTTTCGGCTACGATCATCGGCGCGTAGTCACGGATCTCGATGTCGCCGCTTTGCTCTACAAGCTTGTATCTTGGGTGTTCGACATTACTCACGATCGGTCCCCATAGAGCGGCACCGAGCAGCAAAAGAGCCAAAGCCCCAAACAGCCACCACATGGATCTCTTTCTCATCGCGCTCGTGCTTTACCGGTGACCTCGTCCGGATTTGTTTGGCGGTTATAGCCGCCCAACGTCCGCGACTGGCACCATTCTGCCGCTTGCCTAGTGTGACCCCTGAAAATGTCCAGTAGAGATAAACCTGGAAAGACCTCTGGTCTTTCTGCCCAGAAGCGCTCTCTGATCCCAGGTTAGAGTGAAGCCCCCCAATTTATTGGCGCGCTTCCGGGCTTTTTGAGGACGCTTTGGCGAGTGTCGGGCGAGAGCCGAAAAGCCCGAGACTAGCTGGCTGTGCTGGCAGTCTGCAGTGAACCTCTCTCCGTTTGTCAAATTCCCTGGTCACGGGGAAAATACACGGAAATTCGCCGCTTTCGGGCTCGAGATGACCGAGGTGCCCCGGCTTTCGGGAGGAAATTCAATTGTTTGCGAACCTAATTCCGGCACTGTCACGGGCGTGGCGTTGATCATGAAGGCGAAGTGCTCGAGGTTTTCGCGACGAAACGGCGGGATCGCAGGGCTGCACTGACGTTTCTCAAGCGCGCGATGAAGCGTTATGGTCGGCCGGCTTCGATCGTCACGGACAGGCTTCGGTCATACCGCGCAGCGATGAATGTGATCGGTAATGCGGCCGACCAGACCTGCGGTCGTTGGCTCAACAACCGGGCGGAAAATTCACACCAGCCGTTCAGACGACGGGAAGGGGCAATGGCGGAATTCCGGGACCTCAAGACCCTGCAGAAATTCGCCGCCGTTCACGCCTCGATCCACAATCACTTTAACCACGATCGCCACCTCAGCCGACGCGACATCTTCAAGCAGCACCGCTCCGCCGCATTGGCCGAGTGGCGTCAACTGGCAGCCTGACGCAATCCGCTTCGCGCACTTCGCTGTCTGGTTCGCATTAGTTTGACACTGCCCGTCCACAGCATCAGAAGCGGACATTCGCTTCCGTGTATCGCGGCGACGCGTTCCCTACGGCATTAAGGTGAGAAGGCCTCGCGTCTAGTAGCAATAATCCCAATAGCCGCGGATCATGTACGGATCAGCCCAGTACCAGCAAAGATAGGGCTCGGGTGCGTAGGGAACGACGCCGATGCCGTTGGCCGCCAGAATCGATCCTAGAACGATGCCGCCGATGAACTCGCCATAATAGGGCTGGCGATTCCAGTTCCGCACATAGGAGCGCCGGTCCCAGTTCTTGTTCCAATTATTGTTGTAACCGCTCCAGCCATTGCCATGATTTTTGTGGTTCTGGCTCCAATGCTGGTAGCTGTTCTTATCCCAGTTTCCGTCGCCGTTGTGGTTCCCCTTGTCGCCGTATTTATTCCAGTTGCCGTTGTTTCCACCGTCCCGATGACCGTTGTCGCCGTTGTCGTCGTGGTCACCCTTGTTGCCGTACTTCCCCCCGTTGCCATTGCTGTTCCAATTGCCGCTGTTTCCACCGTTCCGATGACCGTTGTCGCCGCCGCCATCGCCGTGCCTATTGTTATCGTCCTTGTCCCGGTTGGCGTTCTTGCCCTTCCGGTGTCCCTTGTCGTTGTCGTCCCCGTTGTCATCGCCGTCGTTCTCCGCGACCACGATCGCGCTGCTTGCCCGGGCGTCATTTGTCAAAGAGGGGACATCCGTCGCGTGGCCTTGCTCACTCACGCCGGCCAAGGCGGAGTTCTGCCAACTCGCGAGGCCAACGCCAAGCGCGAGAGCGAAGCCGAGAATGAGCCCGCGGCGAAATCGGGCCAGGCCGTCAGAAATCATGATGTTCCTCCAAGCTGAGCGATTTAAGCTAATGCCAAGCCATGGTGGCAGATGTGAGACGTTGCACGCTCTGCTTCGCGGCCCGGATGATCGGTGCCGGCCTTGAAGGCCTCGAATTTCGATCCGGTAGGCTAACAACCTTCGCTGCAGAGCCTTCTTCTCCCTAAGCAGTTCCTTCGCCAACGCGGAATTTCCGCTTTGGGTCA
>JALHTP010000118.1 GCA_022865725.1 Methyloceanibacter sp.
AACCCCGGGACTTCCGCCGAACTTTCGGTATCGGGGCCAGCCTAGTGAGCGGCTCGTAAACAGACCGTCAAAGCCCCTCCCGGCCTCTCTGCACCAAGGGCTGGGCTTGCCAATTTTCCACCGGGTTTCCACATACCATCCACAGAGTTCCCCACCGCCACTTATGGTAGTCGCCCACAGGGTTTAGTGGTAAGTTAGGAGTTGCGTGCATACATATTGAATGGTTGGGACGAATCGCCTCACGTTCTGCCGTTGCGCGCCTGGGAAGCGTGCGGGGACAAATTCCTAGGGGGTAAGAGCCAAATGCGGATTGAGCGAAGATTCACCGAGGCGGGCAAGTCGCCCTATGCCGCTGTTCCGTTCCGGGAAAGCGCGAGCGAGATCCGTAATCCGGACGGCTCGGTGGTGTTTGCGCTCGAGCGCTTCCAGGTTCCTCAGCATTGGAGCGGCGTCGCGGCCGACATCCTCGCCCAAAAGTACTTCCGCAAAGCGGGGGTCCCCTTAAAGGCGAAGCGGATCGAGGAGAATACCGTCCCCTCCTGGCTGTGGCGGTCGGTCCCGGACGAGGAAGCGCTCGCCGCGCTGCCCAAGGCCGAGCGCTTCGGCAGCGAGATCGACGCCCGCCAGGTGTTCGACCGGCTCGCCGGCACCTGGACCTATTGGGGCTGGAAGGGCGGCTATTTCTCCAGCGAAGAGGATGCCCACGCCTTCCATGACGAGCTCCGCTTCATGCTCGCCATGCAGATGGGCGCGCCCAACAGCCCGCAATGGTTCAATACCGGCCTGCATTGGGCCTACGGCATCGATGGCCCGAGCCAGGGTCATTATTATGTCGACCACGTCACGGGCGAGGTCAGAGCGTCCGAGTCGGCCTACGAGCATCCCCAGCCGCATGCCTGCTTCATCCAGTCGATCGACGACGACCTTGTCAACGAGGGCGGGATCATGGACCTGTGGGTGCGCGAGGCGCGCCTCTTTAAGTATGGCTCGGGCACCGGCACGAATTTCTCCAGGCTCCGCGGCGAGAACGAGCCTCTGTCGGGCGGCGGCAAATCCTCGGGCCTGATGAGCTTCCTCAAGATCGGCGACCGGGCAGCCGGCGCCATCAAGTCGGGCGGCACCACGCGCCGCGCCGCCAAGATGGTCGTGGTCGACATCGACCACCCCGATATCGAGGACTACATCAATTGGAAGGTGAACGAGGAGCAGAAGGTGGCGGCGCTCGTCACCGGCTCGAAGATCCTCGCCGAGCGGCTGAACGCCATCCTCAAGGCTTGCGTCAATTGCGAGGGCGACGGGGTCGACTGCTTCGATCCCAAGCGCAACCCCGCGTTGAAGCGCGAGGTGAGAGCCGCGCGCAAGGCGAAGGTGCCCGACAATTTCATCCGCCGGGTGATCCAGTTCGCCCGCCAGGGCTACACCTCGATCCAGTTTCCGATCTACGACACGGACTGGGATTCGGAGGCCTATCGCACCGTCTCGGGCCAGAATTCCAATAACTCGGTGCGCGTCACCGACGATTTCCTGCGCGCGGTCGAGGCCGACGGCGACTGGAACCTCCTCTATCGCAAGAACGGCGCGATCGCCGAGACGGTGAAGGCGCGCGCGCTGTGGGAACAGGTCGGCTACGCCGCCTGGGCCTGCGCCGATCCCGGCGTCCAGTTCCACACCACCATCAACGATTGGCATACCTGCCCGGCGGCGGGCGAGATCAAGGCGTCGAATCCCTGCTCCGAATATATGTTCCTCGACGACACCGCCTGCAATCTCGCCTCGGTCAACCTGATGGCGTTCCGCAAACCCGATGGCAGCTTCGACATCGAGGCCTATGAGCACGCGATCAAGCTCTGGACCGTCGTGCTCGAGATCGCCGTGACCATGGCGCAGTTTCCCTCGCGCCGGATCGCCCAGCTTTCATATGAGTACCGGACGCTCGGTCTCGGCTACGCCAATATCGGCGGCCTGCTCATGGCGTCGGGCATTCCGTACGATTCGGCGGAGGGCCGCGCGCTGTGCGGAGCGCTCACCGCAATCATGACCGGAGTCTCCTATGCCACGAGCGCGGAGATGGCGCGCGAGCTTCGCCCCTTCCCCGGCTATGCGGAAAATCGCGAGGCCATGCTCAGGGTCATGCGCAATCACGCGCGCGCGGCCCGTGGCGAGAAAATCGGTTATGAGGGCCTCGCCACGCCGCCAGTGCCTCTCGACCACGCCTCATGCCCCGACCCCAAGCTGCTCGCACATGCCGTCCACGCCTTCGAGCGGGCGCTAGAGCTCGGCAAGGCCCATGGCTACCGCAATGCGCAAGCGACCGTGATCGCGCCGACCGGCACGATCGGGCTGGTGATGGATTGCGACACCACCGGCATCGAGCCCGATTTCGCGCTGGTGAAGTTCAAGAAGCTCGCGGGCGGCGGCTATTTCAAGATCATCAACCGCATGGTGCCTGAGGCGCTGCGCGGGCTCGGCTACCCCGAGGACGCCATCAAGCGCATCATCGAATATGCCGTGGGCCACGGCACCCTTGCCGGCGCTCCTGGCGTCAATCACGAGACGCTGGCGGCCAAGGGCTTCACGCCGGAGAAAATCGCGGCGGTGGAAAAAGCCGTGCTCGCCGCCTTCGACATCAAGTTCGTCTTCAACAAATGGACGCTCGGCGAGGGCTTTCTTACGGGCGCGCTCGGCCTGTCGCCCGAGCGGATCGACCAGCCCGATTTCGACCTCTTGGCCGAGATCGGCTTCGGTAAGCGGGAGATCGAGACCGCCAACGAATATGCCTGTGGCGCCATGACGCTCGAAGGCGCGCCGGGGCTCAACCCCGAGCATTTGCCGGTGTTCGACTGCGCTTCGCCTTGTGGGCGCAAGGGCAAGCGCTTCCTCTCGGTCGAGAGCCATATCCGCATGATGGCGGCGGCGCAGCCCTTCATCTCAGGCGCCATCTCCAAGACCATCAACATGCCGAACGACGCGAGCGTCGAGGACTGCAAGGAGGCCTATCAGCTTTCCTGGCGGCTCGCGCTGAAAGCCAACGCGCTCTATCGCGACGGCTCCAAGCTGTCGCAGCCGCTCAACGCGCAACTCCTCGCCGACGAGGAGGAGGAGCAGGACGAAGTACTCGCGGCCGTCGCCTCGGACCAGCCGCAGGTGCAGCGCGCGACCGTCGTCGCCGAGCGCATCGTCGAGCGCATCGTCGAACGCTTCCACGCGCGAGCGGTGCGCGACCGCTTGCCTGATCGGCGCAAGGGATATACGCAGAAAGCGGTCGTCGGCGGTCATAAGGTCTATTTAAGAACTGGCGAGTATGAGGACGGACGCTTGGGCGAGATCTTTATCGACATGCACAAGGAGGGCGCCGCCTTCCGCTCGCTCATGAATAACTTCGCGATCGCGGTGTCCGTCGGCTTGCAGTATGGCGTTCCGTTGGAAGAGTTCGTCGATGCCTTCACCTTCACGCGCTTCGAGCCGGCAGGCCCGGTGCGCGGGAACGAAGCCATCAAGAACGCCACCTCGATCCTCGACTACCTGTTCAGAGAGCTTGCAGTTTCTTATCTTGGGCGCTACGAGCTTGCTCATGTTGATCCAAGTGAGATCGGCAGTACTACACTCGGCTCTGGTGACGCGGGCGAAGGCAAGCGTTCCACCGAAGCTCTCGTCTCGCCAGGCTTCACACGTGGTCGCCTCAGCGAGCGAAAGTTTTTGCCGAGCAAAGCGCAAGGCACTGGTGTGCATGCGCGTGCGTTGCAGGCGAGAGCCGATGACGACGCGCAGCCGCACACCACAAGCTTTGCCACCGCGTCCACTCAAGTTCCTTCACCCGAGACGGCCGAGCATGTCGCCCGCGCCGTCGAAGCGTTCGCTGAACGAGGCGCATCAGAACTTGTGGCCGAAGCGCGCGTTAAGGGTTATGAAGGAGAAGCGTGTGGAGAATGCGGAAACTTTACCCTCGTCCGCAACGGTACGTGTCTCAAATGCGATACGTGCGGTGGGACGAGCGGATGTAGCTAGAGTGAATTAACAGCCAGCCCTATAGGAGGGATACATCATGGCAGTAGCGAAGAAGAAACCAGCGAAGAAGAAGCCCGCGCGCAAGACCGCCGCGGCGAAGAAGACGACGGCGAAGAAGACGGGCACCGCCCGTCGCAAGACCGCCAAAAAGAGATAGTTCTCAAGAGGCGCGGGGCTCTGTCCCCGCGCCTTCTTTTATTCCCCTTCCAAAACAATTAGTTACGAGAGCGAGCCGAACCCCGTCGGGTTCGCAGTCGATGCCGCGCGTTCCGCGCCGTCGTCCTCCTCTCGCTTCGCACCCACATCCGCGGGCGACCGCCAACTGCACTGCCGCGGACGCCGCCTTCGATTCTCGATGACCTCGGAGAAGACTCCATTCACGGCGAAGGCGATGACGTCCGCGCGCTTGCCATACACTCTGATATTCCTTCCAGTCCCGAACGCGAACGGAACGGCGCTCGCCGACATCCCGCTCGCCTGGCGCCCTCGACGAGGCGAAGTGATTCGCATTTTTGTTAAAATGGTCACTCGCCGTCGGCGGCTTGGGCGGCGAAGCCTTCTTTGGCGATAAGTATCCACAGCGCATTTTGGGCGGCATCGAGCTTCGTCGCATCGGTCGAGCGCAGCACCACATAGGTGCCGAGACGCTTGTTCTCGAAGAACGGGTAGCTGCCGATCTGGACGTCTTGATGCGCCGATTGCAGCTCGGCGAGGCCCGGAGCGGCGTCGCCTTCGGGCACGTCGAGGCGGACCGAGCGGGCAAGCATCGGCCGGCCCTTGGCAAGACGCGGCGCCACCGCATCGAGCATGACCTGCATGATGCGCGGGACCCCGGCCATGGCGATCACGTTCTCGAGCATGAAGCCCGGCGCCCGGGAGAGCGCGTTGTCGATCAGCGCAGCGCCTTGCGGGATGCGGGCCATGCGCAGCCGCGCCGGCG
>JALHTP010000119.1 GCA_022865725.1 Methyloceanibacter sp.
CAAGAATGCTGCCGCCCCGCTCGCTCCCCCGCGCCAGCGGCACGACCGTCGCCGCCATGCGCCGTCCGACCGGCACGCGCTCGGCATAGGTGACCGTGACGGCGCGCCCGCGCTCGGGCGCGGCCGAGACGGCATCGAGGAACTCAGGCGTTCTGATGACGGAAGAGATGTGGTTCCCCTCGCGCAAGGAGGCGAACAGGCCGCGTGCTGGAGCGTTGCAGAAGAGCACATGCCCCGCCGGGTTGAGCACGATCACGGGGTCGGGCAGAGCATCGGCCATGAGATGCATGGCCGAGGCCGTTCGCGCCGCGGCGGCCGGGCGCTCGGGCGCGCCGGTCAGAGCCTGTTCGGCATCCTGCCGCGGAAGCAGCACCGCCGAGACCACGAAACTGGCGAAGCCGATCAGCGCGAAGGCCTTGGAAAGACCGGCGATGAGCACGAGGGAGGCCATGATGACGCCGACGGCGACGATCAGCCAGAGCGCGGCCCTGAGCCGCGCCCCCATCTCCCGGAAGGGCCGCATGACGGCCTGGCCGATGCGCGCCGGAAGACCTGGCTCAAGCGCCCGGGCGCTCGGTTCTGCTTGATCGCTCAATGGCTTCTCCCCGCCTGTCCGGACGAATCGGGCCGCGGCTCAATCTCCATGATTGCCTTTGGATTATCACGTTTTTGCGACAGGCTTGAGGGTCTTGCGTGACGAACCGATGACAACGGCCCCTGCCACAGGCTTATAAAGCCCCCTGCCAGGCTATAAAGCCCCTGCCAGGCTGAAGAGGCCCTCGCCAAACGGTTAGAGGCCCCCGCCCCGCTCGTTTCCTGCATTCGCCGGCGAGATGGTGGTGCATCTCAGCCTTGCCAACAACTGCGTGCTGACCAAGCAACGCCTGTTGCGGCACCAGTTCGGCCGCATCCGCGATGTCCGCATCGACCCGAGCGGCGTCCTCTACGTTCTGACCGACAGAGCAGAGGGCTTGCTCTACCGCGTGGAGCTGCCGCATAGCGAGATGCGGGAAGGAGGCAAGAGCCCAGCTAAAGGGGATCACGGTTGCCGAAGGCGGCAGCCGGCGTATGCTAGTCCGTCTGAATTCGACAGCAAGGATCGGGGTGCGATGGCGTTGGCGCGGGCATAAGCCTTGAAGCCAATCGCAAGTTCGCCAGGACCAAGCCAATGCCTCGCACCCTTTCAAACTCACCGTCCACCTTGTCCCGAACCTCGGCGCCTAGCCTCGACGAGGCGCGATGGGCTTCCGTCGTCGGCCGCGATGCCGCCTTCGATGGGAGCTTCGTCTATTCGGTGGAGACGACGGGCGTCTATTGCCGGCCGTCTTGCGGCGCAAGGCGCCCCAACCGCGCCAATGTCCGCTTTCACGACAATGCGGCCGACGCGGAACGAGCGGGTTTCAGGCCTTGCAAACGCTGCAAGCCGACCGAGCCGTCCCTCGTTCAGCACTATGCGGAGAAGGTGAGAGAAGCCTGCCGGCTGATCGAGACGGCGGAAGAGGAGCCTCGGCTAGGCGACCTCGCCGAGGCGGTGGGCTTGAGCCCCTATCACTTCCATCGCATCTTCAAGGCGGCGCTTGGCGTGACGCCCAAGGCTTACTCGGCCGCGCACCGCAACAAGCGCATGCGCGAGGAGCTTGGCCGGGGCGGCACGGTGACGCAAGCCATCTACGGCGCAGGCTTCAACTCCAACGGCCGCTTCTACGCC
>JALHTP010000120.1 GCA_022865725.1 Methyloceanibacter sp.
AGGTCCTCCTCAGGCCTAAAGCCATACTTCGAGTCGGACCACTTCAATGGGGGTGGATCAGTCCACTTTCCCCAACCACTGCACCTCCAATCCGCTCCGTGGGGCGCGCCCAACGCGCGTCTGCCGGGCGCTGAATCTTGGTGCGGCTCGGTGCTGAGCCTCCCCTGCTTTCCAGGTATCACCGAGGCCGAAGTCCAGCTGACCTGCGGGCTCGTGGCCCAATTCCGGGCCGACCGATCAGGAATTGGCAGGGCTGGTCGTTAGGCCTTAGGGTCCGGCGATGGAACCGCATAGCTTCGTCGCGGGTGTGGTGCTCGCCGGTGGCAGATCGAGCCGCATGGGCGGGGGCGACAAATGCCTCGCGCCGCTCGCCGGGCGTCCCGTTCTCGCTCATGTCATCGAGCGGCTCGGGCCGCAGCTAAGCGCGCTCGCGATCAGCGCCAACGACGAGCCCGCGCGGTTTGCGGCCTTTGGCCTCCCAATCATCGCCGACAGAATTGTGGGCCATGCCGGACCGCTTGCCGGCCTGCATGCCGGGCTCGCATGGGCGAAGAGCTGCGCCGCCGGCGCGAGCCATCTCGTCACCGTCGCCGGCGACACGCCATTCCTGCCGCACGATCTCGTCGAGCGCTTTCTCGCCGCGCTGAAGGAGACAGGACGCGAGCTTTGCGTGGCGCGTTCGGCCGAGGGCGTGCATCCGGTGATTGGGCTCTGGCCCATTGCGATTGCCGGCGACCTCGAAGCCGCACTCGACCGGGGCCTGCGCAAGGCCGGGGCCTTTGCCGAGCGGCAAGGCGCCGTCGAGGTATTCTTTCCGCCGGCGGAACTCGGGGGGAGGGCGATCGATCCCTTCTTCAATATCAACCGGCCCGAGGATCTCGCTTTGGCAAACGCGCTGCTCGATCAGCAAGCCAAGGCTTCAAGGATTGATGCGGCTGATCTTTGAGCCCTCGAGCGTCAGATTATACATCAGTCCCTTCTGATCCAGGATGAAGCCGATCACCGGACTCACGACCTGTTCGGTGTCGATGTTGCCGCCGACGCCCACCGTAATGATCGTCACAGATCCGTCGACGCCGATTTTCCAGCCCGCCCTCTGCTCGAACCCGGCGAGAGCATCTCTTGTCATGAACATGATGATGACCGACCGTTGCTGGACGCCAAGCTGAAAGCCGAACGACGCCGAGACCAGGTTGTAATAGCCCACAACCCTTTGCTGATTGAGCAGTATACCCTCGCCATATTCGCCGCCGAACCCGATCCCCGCCTTGATGACGGAGGGAAAGACCAGAATCCCCGCGGCCTTGTTGGCCAGCTCGCGAGCGCCTGGAACCTGGCTGACAAAACTGTGCAGGGTCGCGTTGGCGTCCGCCTCGATCTTGGCGGCGGAACCGGCTTCGCTCATGCGCGGGTCGGCGAGGATTGCCGTCGCCATAAGGAGTGCGAGGCAAAGTGTTTTGAGCAGGCTGTTCATGGACAGAGCCTCCCTAGGAATCGTCAGGCAGCAGCCTAACACCGCCCTATGGCAGCAAATAGAGGACCGAATGTGGCTTTCGGTTTGAGCATGAACCTATCGGAAAACCGGTTCCCACTTTTCCGGATCATGCTCTAGGCGAATTGCGTGGCGGGCTGGCCCTTGACCCGGTGGGGATGGGTGAAGATTTCGAACCCGTCCTTGCGCGCGATGGCGATGAGCGTCATGCCGCAGGACTCGGCCATGCGCACCGCCAGTGACGTCGGCGCCGATACGGCGACGACGACCGGCGCGCCGATCATCGCGGATTTCTGCACCATCTCGATGGACACGCGGCTGGTCAGGACCACGAGACCCGATCGCGCGTTCGCGCCCTCGCGGGCGAGGGCCCCTGCAAGCTTGTCGAGCGCGTTGTGGCGTCCGACATCCTCTCTGACCGCGACGAGGCCGCGCTCCGGTTCCCAGAAGCCGGCGGCATGCACCGCGCTGGTTTCGCGGTTCAAGACCTGCAAGGGAAAGAGGGACTCGACCGCGGTCATGATCTGATCCGGTGCGAAGCTGCGGCCTTCGCCAACGGTGGGAGGGGGGCGCATCGCCTCGGCAAGGCTTTCCACCCCGCACAGCCCGCATCCCGTCGGACCCGCCATCCTCCTCCGCCGACCCAGGAACTCCACGGCCTCGGGCGCTTTCAGCCAGATGCGCAGTTCGACGCCCATCTCCTCCTCGATGATGTCGATAGAGTCGACGGCGTCGACCGAAGGAATGACGCCTTCCGTCAGGCTGAAGCCTATGGCGAAGTCTTCGAGGTCCTGGGGCGTCGCCATCATCACCGCGTAGGAGGCGGTGTTATAGGTAAAGGCGACCGCGACCTCCTCGGGGATCGCGCGCTCGCCTTCGGCGCTGCCGGAGGCGCGCCAGATGGAGCGGAGAACGCGAACGACAGGCCGTAGCATGAGGGATTGCTCCGTCGAGCTGATCGGCCTCGCAAGCTAGTTCGTTATCCCAAGGGTTACAAGGGCTTGCGCTTGGTGCGCGGCGCTGCCACGAGGCGCGGGCCGCGTTTATGGTCTAGGGTCGGAAGATGACCAGCGGAGCGTCCAGCATGGCTTGGCTCTTTCGTTCGACAACGCTCGCCGCGCTTGCGCTCGCGGCGTTCCTGGCCGGCGACGCCGGGCTCGGCGCGGCGGAGGACAAGGACCGCAGCCCTTGCATCGAAGACGCCATGCTCGTGTTCGATGCGTCGGGCTCCATGGCCGGCAATCTCAATCAAGGTATCGCGACGATCAAGCCCAGGATCGACGAGGTGCGTTCCGCGCTCGCCAAGGTGCTGCCGAGCATCACCCGCTTCCGTCGCGTCGGACTCATCACTTACGGTCCGGGCCCCTATCAGCAATGCAACGTCCAGCTCGTTTTCAAACCCACGCTCGACGCCGGCCCCCTCATCATGCAGGAGGTGAACGCTTTGACGCCGGCCGGGAAGACACCGCTGGTGGCGGCCGTGGAGCAGGCCGCCGAAGTGCTCGAATATCGAAAGAAGCCCGGCCTCATCGTCGTGCTGACCGACGGCGAAGAGACCTGCGGAGGGTCGCCTTGCGACCTCGGCAAGCAGCTTCACGCGAGCGCGGTACAGCTCACCGTGCACATCATCGGGTTCCGCATGAAGAATTTCTCCTGGACGGGCGAGCAAAGCATCCTCGATGCGAAGTGCCTCGCGGAGCAAAATGGGGGCCTCTACATCTCGGCCGAGGCCGAGCAGGATCTGATCGACGCTCTGGAGAAAACGCTCGGCTGCCCGATGTTGTCGGAAGCCCTCGACGATCAATAGAGCAGATACGGCCGTCTCGTCGCCGCAAATTCCGCCTCGCCCGGGCGCCAGCTTCCCACGATCTCCTCGAGCGGAACCTGCCGCTCGATCTGCTCGCGCAATGAAGGCGAGCCCGCCAAAATATCGATGGGCATTTTGTCGTGCTCATATTCGTAAGGCGGGTCGCGCCATTTGAACGCGTTGGGCGCAGCGCCGTAGAACTCGCGAAGCAGCGACACGCCCGCCTTGACCGGCGCGAATTCGTCCCGCGATGTCACATGGATCTGGCAGCCCCCGCAGGTCGTCCGCGCGTGCTTCTGGAAGGTGGGCTCGAAGATCGCCGGGCGGAAGTGGACGCCCTTCAGCCCCACAGCATTCATCCGCGCCGCGAACGGGTCGCCGTCGATCCAAGGGGCCCCGATCAGCTCGAAGGGACGCGTCGTGCCGCGGCCCTCCGACAGCATGGTGCCTTCGAACAGGACCGTGCCGGGATAGACGACGGCCGTGTCCAGCGTCGGCATGTTGGGCGAGGGTAGCACCCAGGGGAGCCCGGTGTCGTCCCAATACATCTCGCGCGACCAGCCTTCCATCGGCACGATTTCGAGCTTTGCGCCGATGCGATGATGCTCGTTGAAGAGGCGCGCGAGCTCTCCGACCGTCATGCCGTGCCGCATGGGCATGCGATAAAGCCCCACGAAGGATTCGTAGCCCGGTTCCAGCATGGGTCCTTCGACGGCCAAGCCGCCAATCGGATTGGGGCGGTCGCAGACGATGACGGGAATGCCGGCCCGCGCGGCGGCGCGCAGACAATTGGCCATGGTGTAGATGAAGGTGTAGATGCGCGCGCCCACGTCCTGGACGTCGATGACGAGCACATCGATCAGGGCAAGCATCTCGGGCGTCGGCTCGCGCGTCTCGCTGTAGAGCGAGAAGATCGGCACGTCGCGCCGCTTATCCTTCGTGTGCGGACTCTCGATCATATTGTCCTGGAGATCGGAGCGGAATCCGTGCTGCGGGCCGAAGATCGCGGCGAGACTCCAATCTTGCGATGTGCCGAGGCGATCGACGACATGGCGGAACTTGTGGTCGATCGAGGCCGGATTGGCGAGCACGCCGACGCGCTGGCCCTTCAGGCGTGGCGATGCGAGCAGTCTGTCGGACCCGAGCAGCATAGGGTCAGAAGCGGTGGCGCAAGGGCGGCACTCGGCCCACGAGATCAAGCTGCGTCATAAGGCCTCCTCGGGGGCTTGGCGTTCGTTTGGCGGCATTCACCGCCAGTGCGAGCGGGTTTGAAACTTGGGTCATGCTATGGTAGTCGGCGGCGGGGCGGACAGGAAGCCCGAGGGAATTGCCTTAAACCTGCAAAGATCGAGGCTTGGCGCCGTTCAGGCCTTATGCCCCATTTGGCCGCTTCCCTTGATAGAATGCGCCGATGCGCTTTGGTGGGAGATCGCATGAGTAAAGAACGCACGCAAGCCATCCCGGCCTTTATCGACCTCGCGGCACAGCAGGAGCATCTCGGCGATACCGTCGAGCGGGCGATTTCCGCGGTGCTGAAGCATGGCCAATTCATCCTGGGGCCTGAGGTCGTCGAGCTCGAGCGGCAGCTTGCGGCCTTTTGCGGCGCAAGGCATTGCGTGAGCTGCGCCAACGGCACCGACGCGCTGCTGCTGGCCTTGATGGCCGAGGGCGTGGGCAAGGGCGATGCCGTGTTCGTGCCTGCCTTCACCTTTGTCGCCACTGTCGAGGTGGCGGTCCTTGCCGGCGCCACGCCGGTGTTCGTCGATGTACGCCGCGACACCTTCAACCTGGACGTGGAGAGCCTTGAAGCCGCAATCGGCGAGGCGAAGCGGCGCGGGCTCAAGCCCCGTTGCGTCATCCCGGTCGATCTCTACGGCCAGCCGGCCGACTATCGAGCCATTCGCAAGATCGCCGAGGCGCATGATCTTCTGGTGATCGCCGATGCGGCGCAGAGCTTCGGCGCGAGCCTCGATGGGCGCAAGGTCGGCACGCTGGCCGCCTATACCGCGACGAGCTTCTATCCGTCGAAGCCGCTCGGCGGCTATGGCGATGGCGGCGCCGTCTTCACCGATGACGATGCGAGAGCCGCGCGCCTGCTGTCGCTCCGCAACCACGGCAAGGGACCCAACCGGCCGGAAACCGAGCATGTCGGCCTGAACAGCCGGCTCGATTCGATCCAGGCCGCGATCCTGCTCGAGAAGCTTCGTCTGTTTCCGGGGGAGATCGTGGCGCGGCAAGAGAAAGCCGACCGCTATAGCCAAGGCCTCGCCGCAGTGGTCGAGGTGCCGAGGCTGATGGCGGGAGCGAGCTCGGTCTGGGCTCAATATACGATCATTACCGAGGACCGGAACGCTCTCGCCAAAGCGTGCCGCGAGGCGGGCGTTCCCACCGCGATCCACTATACGAGCGCCCTCGATCGCCTCCCGCCATACCGGCAGGTTCTTGCGCCGCCAGCCGGGCTTCGCCAGGCGGAGTGGCTGGCGGAGCGGGTGATCAGCCTTCCCATGCATCCATATCTCACCGACGCGATGCAGGACCTGGTCGTCGGCACCGTGCAAAGCGCGCTTTCGCCCCGCAGGGTGAACACCGCACATGCGGCCGAATAGCTCGTCGCGAGGACCGGGACGGGAGTAGCGCCGCCATGGCAGAAAGAATTCGCACCGCCGTCGTGGGGACCGGCTATTTCGGCCGCTTCCATGCCAATCACTATGCGCGCAATCCGCGCGCGGAGCTTGTCGCCGTGGTGGATCGGGACGAGGCGCGCGCCCGCGCGGTCGCGGCCGAGTTCCGCGCCGAGCCCGCTACCGACTATCGCAGCCTGATCGGCCGGGTGGACGCAGTCAGCATCGCCGTGCCGACGCCGCTGCATTACGACATCGCGCGGGACCTCATCGAGGGCGGCATCCACGTTCTGGTGGAGAAGCCGATCACCGACAGCGTGGCGAGCGCCAATGCGCTCACCGATCTTGCCGAGGCGCGCAAAAGAGTGCTCCAGGTCGGCCATATCGAGCGCTTCTCTAGCGCCTATCGCACTTTGTCCGAGATGATGACCGACCCGCTTTATTTCGAGAGCTACCGCATCGCGCCGTGGAAGAACCGCGGCGTGGAAGTGGACGTGGTCCTCGACCTGATGATCCATGACATCGACATGATCATCGGCCTGGCGGGTTCGGCGGTGGAAAGCGTGGACGCCGTCGGCACGCCGGTGATCGGCCCCAATATCGACCTCGCCAATGCCCGCATCACCTTCGCGTCGGGCTGCGTCGCCAATGTCACGGCGAGCCGGGTGAGCTACAAGACCGAGCGGCGCATGCGCGTGTTTGGGCGCAGCCATTATCTGAACTGCGACCTCGGCGAAGGGAAGATCTTCGGCTATCGGCTGCGCGGCGATCCGATGACCGAGGGGTTTGGAGCGATCGCCACCGAGACGCACGAAATTCCGAAGCAGGATAGCCTCGCCAACGAGATCGACGCCTTTCTCGATTGCATCGCGACCGGCAGCAAGCCCTTGGTGGATGGCCGCGCGGGCTCAGAGGCTCTGCGCGTGGCGAGCATGATCAACGCGAGCATCGAGGAGCACCTGGCAAAGGTGCAAGCCCCACTGAGCCGTCCGGCTGTTGGGGCAGCCGCTCCTCGCTAGGCCATGATCTGCGAAAAGTGGACACCGGCTGTCCACTCACTTCCTAGCGGGCAACTGCAAAGCAGTAATGCACTCATGTTGACGATTTGGCCCGGCTTGGTGCCGTGATATGGTTGGCCCGGTGCCAGTCGATGCAATGGAACGCACGAGCAATATAGTGACAGCGAATTACAGCTTCTCGGTTGTGCTGGAGCCGCAGGAAGGCGGCGGCTTCACCGTGCTTGTCCCGGCTTTGCCGGAGGTGGTCACTGAGGGAGACAGCGAGGGGGAGGCCCTGGCCCACGTGGAAGAGGCCATCCGCGCCGTGCTCGCTTATCGGCGAGCGCACGGCATCGCCATCCCTTCGGACGCCCATCCGGAGATCAGGCGGGTGACCGTGGCCGCATAATATGGGCGGTGGGCGGTTACCGGTTGCTAGGGGCAAGCAAGTCGTCCAGGCGCTGAGGCGAGCGGGATTCGTCGTTGAGCGGATCGTTGGCAGTCATCACGTGCTGGTCTTTCTAGGAGACAATGCGCGGACGGTGACCGTGCCAGTCCATGCGGGCCGCGACCTCAAGCCAGGTACGCTCCGCTCGATCATCCGGCAGGCCGGTTTCACCACAGAGGAGTTCAATGAGCTTCTCTGAAACGCAGGCCCCCTTGTGAGCCTCATCCCTCCCCGCGAAAGGGAGCGGCTATGCACGCGTTACCCATTAAGAGACTTTCCCGCTTTGATGATGTCGAGCACGACCTTGGCGGCGCGCTCGCTCGGCGGGGGTTCAGGATCGCCGAGCGCCTTGACGACCTCGCGGAAGCCTTGAAATTGCGCCTCGCGCGCTTCCTTGGAGCTGAGAATCTCCGCCACAGGCTCTGCGATCTTAAGGGCGGTGCAATGCTCCTGGATGAACTCGGGCACCACCTTGCGCCCGGCGAGCAGGTTCACCAGCGAAGCGTGCTCGACGTTCACGCCCATGCGGCGGACCAGGAAGGCGGTCATCGGGCTGACCCGATAGGCGACCACCATGGGGACGCCGGCAAGTGCAAGCTCGAGCGTCACGGTTCCCGATTTCGCCATGGCGGCGTCGGATGCGGCAAAGGCGTCGAAGCGCTCCGCCATGTCGGCCATCACCACCTGGATAGGCCAGTCCTGCGTCATGCCGGCGACAGCTTCGGCGGCTGCGTGTGCCACCGGGATGACGACGCGAAGGTTCGTGAAATTCTGTCTGAGCAGGAGCAGCGCCTCGCCAAAGACGGGAAGCATGCGGCGGACCTCGCCGGCCCTTGAGCCTGGAAGGACGCAGAGGACGGTGGCATCCGGGGTCAGCCCATGCCGCGCCCTGAAGGCCGGACCGTTGCCTCGCTCAATTCCGGACTCGATGGCCGGATGGCCGACATAGGTCGAGGCGATGCCGAATTTTGCGAAGAAGGGCACCTCGAAGGGCAACAGCGCCATGACGTGATCGACGCGCTTGGCGAGCTTCCTGACGCGGCCCGGGCGCCAGGCCCAGAGCTGTGGCGCAACATATTGGACGATGGGGATGCCTGAGCCGCGGAGGTGATGGGCGAGCCTGAGCGAGAAACTTGCCGAATCGACGGTCACCACGGCATCGGGCGTGAGAAGCCGGGCCGCCTTCGTCGTCTGGTTGATGCGCCTGACGAGACGTGGCAGATGCGGCAAGACCTCGGCGAGTCCAATCACGGAGAGGTCGCTCATGGGGAAGAGGCTCTCTAGGCCCTGTTGCTCGCTTTGCGGGCCGCCGACGCCGGCAAAGCGGATGCGGCCGCCGGTCTTGCGCTTGAGCGCGCTCATCAGCGGTCCGGCGAGATTGTCCCCGGAGGTCTCCCCCGAGACGATGAAAATCAGCGGCTCACGCCGGGTCATGTGCGCTCCAAAGCTCAAACGGTTCGCCAGGAAAGGAATGTGGCAGCCTGGCCGTGCCTTATACCGTCCCGGTCGATGAGCTCCCAGACTGCACCATCCTCGATGATAAAGCGCTTACCCGACTTCGCAATGCGGATGCCCCGATAGCCGGACATGAATCCGTGGCGCCGAACTTCCTCCAGCAGCGTCTGCCGCTC
>JALHTP010000121.1 GCA_022865725.1 Methyloceanibacter sp.
CAAGGGTCGAAAGAGGCCTTTACCCTGATGGGGGAAATCTATGCCGAAGGGCTCGGCGTGGCCCAGGACTACAGCAAGGCGGCCGACGCCTATGCCATGGCCGCGGATCTCGGCGACGCCAATGCCCAGTTCTCGCTCGGGCTGATGGTTGCCGAAGGCCGCGGCGTGAAGAAGGATCTCCGCATTGCTGCCGATCTGTTCGAGAAGTCGGCGCAAAGCGGCAATCCCGCGGCGGAATACAACCTCGCCCAGATCTATCTGCAAGGCAAAGGGCGCAGCGCCGACGACGCGAAAGCCGCGCAATGGATGCAAAAGGCCGCCGAGGCTGGAAATCCGCAGGCTCAATACGATCTCGGCGCCTTCTATCAGTTCGGCCGTGGCGTGCCGATCGACAAGGCCAAGGCGGCGGAATGGACTGCTAAGGCGGCCGACGGCGGCTTGCCGGAAGCCCAGGTCGAATACGCGGTGATGCTGTTCAAGGGCCAGGGCGTCGCTGCCGACGAACAGCGCGCCGCCAAGTTGTTCCGCCTCGCCGCCGAGCAGGGCAACGCCGTGGCCCAGAACCGGCTCGCGCGCCTCTATGCCAACGGCGTGGTGGTGAAGGCCGATCCCGTTCAGGCCGCCAAATGGCATTTGCTGGCCCGTACCGCTGGCGTCAGCGACTTCTCGCTCGACATCGTGCTGTCGAAGCTCACCAAGGACGAGCGGGCGAAAGCCGAGAAGGCGGCCGACGATTGGCGCAACGGCCGCTTAAGCGAATAGCCTCCTGAAGTCTGCCGCCCTTGACAGCGGCGGGGCGGCGCGCCTTAAAGGCCCGACCCGGATTTTTTTCAAGGCATTCCATGAAGATCAATGGCAACGAGATCAGACCCGGCAACATCATCGAGCACAAAGGCGCCCTTTGGGTTGCCGTGAAGACGCAAGCCGTGAAGCCCGGCAAGGGACCGGCCTACGCGCAAGTCGAGCTCAAGAACGCCGTCGACGGCACCAAGCTCAACGAGCGCTTCCGCTCCTCCGAGACGGTCGAGCGCGTGCGGCTGGAGCAGAAGGACTATCAGTTCCTCTTCGCCGACGGCGACATGCTCACCTTCATGGACACCGATACCTATGAACAGATCCAGATCCCGGTCGAACTCCTGGAGGAGCGCGCGGCCTTTCTCCAGGACGGCATGAAGGTGACCGTCGAGAGTCATGAGGGAAGAGCGATCGGCATAGCGCTGCCCGACCAGGTGACGCTGCAAGTGGTGGAAGCCGAACCGGTGGTGAAGGGACAGACCGCCGCCTCGTCCTACAAGCCCGCCAAGCTGGAGAACGGCGTGCGCGTCCTGGTTCCCCCTTTCGTCGGAGTGGGCGAGCGCGTGGTGGTCGACACCAACGAGCTCACTTACGTCCGCCGCGCCGACTAGAGCCGACGCCGTCATTCCCGCGCAAGCGGGAATCCAGTAAACGGTGGCGCTGGTTATTTTAACAACGACTCTTGCCGGCTACTGGATGCCCGCCTACGCGGGCATGACAATGGAACTGACATGCCTGCATCGGCCCTAATGACCGTCATGCTTGCCGCCGCCCGTAAAGCCGGCCGCAGCCTGGCGCGCGATTTCGGCGAGGTGGAGCAGCTCCAGGTGTCGCTGAAAGGTCCGGCCAATTTCGTCAGCGCCGCCGACACCCGCGCCGAGGAAATTCTCTTCACCGAGCTCTCCCACGCGCGCCCCGGCTACGGTTTCCTCATGGAGGAACGCGGCGAGGTGCAAGGCGCCGACCGCACCCATCGCTGGATCGTCGACCCGCTCGACGGCACCACCAATTTCCTGCACGGCATCCCCCATTTCGCCGTCTCGATCGCGCTCGAGCGCGACGGCGAGCTGGTGGCGGGACTGATCTTCAATCCGGCCAATCAGGAGGTCTTCGCCGCCGAGCGGGGCAAGGGCGCCTATGTCAACGACCGCCGCCGCCTCAGGGTCGCGGCCAGGACCGAGATGTCGGCCTCGGTTATCACCAGCGGCATCCCGCATAGCGGCAGGCCCGGGCACGAGCTGTTTCTGAGGGAGCTGCAGGCGGTGATGGCGACCTCCGCCGGGGTGCGGCGCATGGGAGCCGCCTCGCTCGACCTCGCCTGGACGGCGGCCGGGAGGCTCGACGGCTTCTGGGAACGCGGCTTGAAGCCCTGGGATATTGCCGCCGGGATCGTCATCCTGCGCGAGGCGGGCGGCTATGTGAGCGACGCCGGCGGCAAGGACGGCATGTTGGACAAAGGCAGCATCGTCGCCGGCAACGAGGCGATCCATAGGCATCTGCTCAAGCTGATCAGGACCGCCGCCGCCGAACCCGCGATCGCGCCCTAGAGCCTGAGGAACCGCGGGCGACCCCCTTGCCTTGTAAGGGGGTCATTTGGGAATTGTCCGCCCTGAGGTTGCCGTTTTGCCTGACATAGTATTCGGTTACTCTCGGATTCGCTTGGTCCGCCCGACTCGAAACGACGGCAGCTGATGGCACCAGTCGCTTACAAGGTGAAGCTCACCCGCCCGCAGGTCTTCCTGTGGCGCATGTCGCTCTTTCTGATCCTCGCCGCGCTGCTGGCGATCATCCTCGACGGCCAGACGCAGCAGCTCCGCAACAGCTTCCTGGCCAATCCCGGCTTGAACGCGCTCATCATCGGCGTGCTGCTTGTCGGCACCGTCTATGCGTTCCGCCAAGTGCTCCGGCTCTATCCCGAGATCAATTGGGTCAACAATTTCCGCATCTCCGATCCGGGCATCACCTCGGACAAGACCACGCCCGTTCTGCTCGCGCCCATGGCCACCATGCTGAAGGACCGCACCGGCCATTTGTCGCTCGCCACCGGAGCGATGCGCTCGCTGCTCGACTCGGTCGCCTCGCGTCTCGACGAGCAGCGCGAGACCACGCGCTATCTGGTCGGGCTCCTCGTCTTTCTCGGACTGCTCGGCACGTTTTGGGGATTGCTGCAGACGGTGAGCTCGGTCGGCGCCACCATCGGCGCGCTCGACACCAATGCGGGCGAGAGCACGATGCTGTTCGATCAGTTGAAGGAAGGTCTGGCCGGGCCGCTCAAAGGCATGGGCACCGCCTTCTCCTGCTCGATGTTCGGCCTCGCCGGCTCGC
>JALHTP010000122.1 GCA_022865725.1 Methyloceanibacter sp.
AGATGGGCGAAGGTGATGACGGCGTCGAGACGGTTGCGGAACTCCGGGCTGAACAGCCGGTTGATCGCCTCCTCGTCGTCGCCCTCGCGCTTCGTGCGGTTGAAGCCGATCGCCGCCTTGGCGAGGTCGCTCGCCCCGGCATTGGTGGTCATGATCAGGATGACGTTCTGGAAGTCGACGCGCTTGCCGTTATGGTCGGTCAGCTTGCCGTGATCCATGACCTGCAACAGGATGTTGAACAGGTCCGGATGCGCCTTCTCGATCTCGTCCAGCAGCAGCACAGAGTGCGGGTGCTGGTCGATGCCGTCGGTCAAGAGGCCGCCCTGGTCGAAGCCCACATAGCCGGGAGGCGCGCCGATCAGGCGCGACACCGTGTGACGCTCCATATATTCGCTCATGTCGAAGCGAAGCAGCTCGACGCCCAGCAGAAGCGCCAGCTGGCGTGCGACCTCGGTCTTGCCAACCCCGGTCGGGCCTGAGAACATATAGGAGCCGATCGGCTTGCCGGGCTCGCGCAGCCCTGCGCGTGACAGCTTGATCGCCGCGGCAAGCGCCTCGATGGCCTTATCCTGACCGAACACCACCCGCTTGAGATCCTGGTCGATGGCGCGCAGGACCTCGGCGTCCGACTTCGACACTGTCTTCGGCGGGATGCGCGCCATGGTGGCGATGGTGACCTCGACCTCCTTGACGCCGATCGTCTTCCGCCGCTGCCGCTCGGGCACCAGCATCTGCGAGGCGCCGGTCTCGTCGATCACGTCGATCGCCTTGTCTGGCAGCTTGCGGTCGTGGATGTACTTGGCCGACAGCTCGACCGCCGACTTGATCGCCTGGCTCGTATAGCGCACGCGGTGGAAATCCTCGAAATAGGGCTTGAGGCCTTTGAGGATCTCGATCGCGTCGGGCACCGACGGCTCGTTCACATCGATCTTCTGGAAGCGCCGCACCAGCGCCCGGTCCTTCTCGAAATGCTGACGGTATTCCTTGTAGGTGGTCGAGCCGATGCAGCGCAGCGTGCCCGACTGGAGCGCGGGCTTCAGCAGGTTAGACGCATCCATGGCGCCGCCCGAGGTGGCGCCCGCGCCGATCACCGTGTGGATCTCGTCGATGAACATGATGGCGCCGGGATAGTTCTCGATCTCGCGCATCACGGCTTTCAGCCGCTCCTCGAAATCGCCGCGATAGCGGGTTCCGGCCAGCAGCGCGCCCATGTCGAGCTGGAAGATGGTGGAATCGGCGAGCACCTCCGGCACGTCGCCCATGACGATGCGGCGCGCCAAGCCTTCGGCGATGGCCGTCTTGCCGACGCCGGGATCGCCGACGAAGAGCGGGTTGTTCTTCTGCCGCCGGCAGAGCACCTGGATGGTGCGCTGGATTTCCGGCCCGCGGCCGATCAAGGGATCGATGCGGCCGGCGCGGGCCTTCTGGTTGAGGTTGATGCAATAGACCTCGAGCGCGTCGGCGCCGCGCTTCTTCTCCTCGCCGCCCTCGACGGTCGCCGCGTCCTCGTCGACGCCGCGCACGGCGCGCGGTTCCGACATGCCGCCCCGCTTGGCGATGCCGTGGCTGATATAGTTGACCGCGTCGAAGCGGGTCATGTGCTGCTCTTGCAGGAAGAACGCGGCATGGCTCTCGCGCTCGGCGAAGATGGCGACGAGCACGTTCGCCCCCGTCACCTCCTCGCGGCCCGAGGACTGCACATGCGCCACGGCGCGATGGATGACGCGCTGGAAGCCGGCGGTCGGCTGCGCGTCGCCATGGGTATCGAGCACCAGCCCCGACAGCTCGTTGTCGATATAACCGGTGAGCTTGTCGCGCAGCAGATCGAGGTCGACGTCGCAGGCGCGCATCACCGCCGCCGCGTCACGGTCCTCGATCAAGGACAGGAGCAGATGCTCCAGCGTCGCATATTCGTGGCTGCGCTCATTGGCATGTTGCAGAGCGCGCCTGAGAGCCTGTTCGAGACTGGTCGAAAACGAAGCCACTTAGATCCTCACTCTTTCTCCATGGTGCATTGCAGCGGGTGTTCGTGCTGGCGGGCGAAGCTCGTCACTTGAGCTACCTTAGTCTCAGCAACCTCGTAAGTGTAGACCCCACAGATGCCGACCCCCTTCTGGTGGACGTGCAGCATGATTCGGGTCGCCTCCTCGGCCGGCTTGTTGAAGAACCGCTCGAGCACGTACACGACGAAGTCCATCGGGGTGTAGTCGTCGTTGAGCAGCAGCACCTTGTAGAGACTCGGCCGCTTGGTTTTCGGCCGCGTCTTGGTGATGATATGGGTGCCGGTGTCATCGCCCCGGCGAGGATCGCCGTTCCGCGCCATCGTCAGCCCCTATGTGGCGTCTCGTTCTTCATCTGCCAAGGTGAGTACGTCGCTCGCTCGCGACCATCCTCGTCCATTCTAGCGGCAACGCGCAAGCCACCGCAAATCGCTGCACTCTTCTCTTCATAACATAGTGCGAGTTGCCGACAGGAAAACGGCAAAAAAAAAGACCCGGGGCCGGCCCGGGTCTTTTCTTGGGAAAGGCTGAAGCCTGAAAGACGGCCTTAGGCGACCTTCTTGTTGAGGGCAACCTCGACCGGCTTATAGGCATCCTTGGCAAGGCCGACATACATCTCACCGAGCTTGGACATCTCGGCGATGTAGGTGTCATAGGCCTTCTTGGCATATTGGGACTGGATCTCGACGGCCTGCTCGATCGACTTCGCGCCGATGAGCTGCTCGAAGGCACGGGTGGAATCCTCGAACGCCTTCTTGGAATAATCGGTAACCTCGGCAGCGATGGCCTGGAAGCCCTTGTTCACTTCGCCGAACGAACGGACGGCCGCATCAAAGCCGTCTTTGCCTACTTTTTGGTACTCTTCGAAACCTTTGAGCATGGGAGCCCTCTTCTCGGAAATGGGGTTGCACTATTGCTGCGAACGCGAGGAGGTATATATGCGTTGCACAAAGAAAATCAACCCAAATTTTTGCACTGCACAATAACTCTTTGCACCCCGACTTAACGCTTTGGCAATAGACCAATTTTAGCCTTCTTCCCGCCATGTGATGCGGCGAATTTGCGCGCGCGGCAGGCTCTGTGGCAAGGACGGGCGCGGGAAATCGGGGCTGGGGAAGCTTCGTCGACGGGGGAGGAAAGGCCAAGGCCTTTCGGGGGTTAGTGAGCATCGTTAAGCGCCGATTTGGGGGGCATATGCGCGGCTCAGCGCGCGTTCTGCTTGCGCTCGCGCTCATTATTGCGGCAGCCACCACGCCTTCCGGCGAGGCGCTGGCGAAAAAAAGATCGGGGACGCCCCAGATCGCCGCTTCCATCGTCGTCGACATGAATTCGGGCTCCATCCTTCACGAGCAGGCGGCCGACACGCCCCGCTACCCGGCCTCGCTCACCAAGATGATGACCCTCTATGTGCTGTTCGGCTATTTGCGGGCCGGCAACATTACGCAGAACTCCGATCTCGTGGTGACGCCGCACGCCGCGATCCAGGCACCGACCAAGCTCGGCCTGAAGATCGGCGCGACCATCAAGACGAGCGATGCGATCAAGGCGCTGGTGACCCAGTCCGCCAACGACGCCGCCGTGACCATCGCCGAGAACATCGCCGGCACCGAGGAGAACTTCGCCCGGGTGATGACGGATACGGCGAGGCGAATCGGCATGCGGAATACAACCTTCCGTAACGCTTCGGGGCTACCCAACGACGAGCAGATCACCACGGCGCGCGACATGGCCATCCTTGCCGCCCATCTCATCCACGACTACCCGGAATATTACGGGGTGTTCGAGACCCGCTATTTCACCTTCAACGGCCGGAAATACCGCAACCACAATAAGCTCCTGCTCGGCTACAAGGGCACCGACGGCATCAAGACGGGCTACACGCGGGCGAGCGGCTACAATCTCACGGCCTCGGTGCATCGCGACAGCAAGCATCTCGTAGGCGTGGTGCTGGGCGGCAAGACGGGCAGCCAGCGCGATGCAGCCATGCGGGCCCTTCTCGACAAGAATTTCGCTAGTGCCTCCACCACCGAGCCGTCGGCCGCGCAGCTGGTCGCCTCGCTGGTCACGACGACACCGGCGGCACCGCTTCCGGCGATGAAGAAGCCGGTCTATACGCTCGCGCCGCCGACGCCCGCTCCGGCGGCTCAGCCCACAAGCGCCGAAGGCGACATCGCCGAGCCGCCCTTGCCGATCAAAGCCAGCCTCACCGGGCCCTCGCCCAAGGCCTCAACGAAGTCGGTTCGCTACAGCGGCGCCTATCACGTCCAGGTGGGCGCCTTCATGTCCCAGGACGAGGCCGAGAATCGGCTCGGCGCCGTGCAGCAGCGCGCCGCCACCCTGCTCGACGGCCATTTGCCCTTCACCGCCTCCTTCATGAAGGACGATAGAGAGTGGTACCGGGCGCGCTTTGCCGGCTTCTCCAAGGACGACGCGCAAGCCGCTTGCGCGTCCCTGAAGAAGATGTCGCTCGACTGCGTGGTGATGAGCGCCGAATAGGCCTCGGCGCCGCTCGCTGCCCGGCTCATTTCCGGCCGAGCAGAACTTCCTTCGCCTCGTTGATCCGCGCCGCGAGATAGGTCGAGCCCCCCTGGTCGGGGTGCATCTTCATCATCAACCGGCGATGCGCCTGCCTGATGTCCTCTTCGCTCGCGTCAGGGGCGATCCCGAGCACGGCGTGAGCCTCCTCGGCGCTCATGCGGTTGGCGTGGGCGCGGGCGCGTCCCTGCTGCCCTGCGGGCTCTGCCTGAGCCTTGCCCTCATCGCGCCATCCGGGCAGGCGCCAATCGAGATAGGCTTCCATCAACGCTGCTTCCGGCGCGCCATCCTGGTGCAGCTCATCGAGGAGCTCCATCGCCTCTCGGTCACTGAGGGTGGAGAGCGTGCGGCCGGCAAATCGCCCGGAGAGGCACTTTCCATCCATCTGCCCGCTGTCATGGTCGAGCTGCATCTCGAGCCTCTCGGTCCGGATGTCGGATTTCTGTCCCGGCGTTTTGCGGGCCGAGCCGAAGGGGCCGCCGCGCCCAAACCAGCTGCCTCGCCCCATCAGCGAAAGGCCAAACACGGCGAGCGGAATGGCGAGGGGAAGCGCGCCGCGCGCCAAGAGGAAGCCTGCCGCAGCAAGGGCAGCCACGCCGCCCGTCTTGCGCACGACGCTCGCGAGCCTGCGCGGGTCGGCCAAAGCAACGAGCCGACCGGCGAATAGAAGCAGGATGAGGAGCGCACAACCGGCGAGAAAATACGCCATGGGAAGGCCGTCAGCCGAGCTGCCGCAGGAGACGCAAGGCTCCGCCGCTCTGCGTCTCCTCGCTGAAATCCTTAAGCGCCTTGCGGCCGCCCGCGGCATAGACCGCGACCGCGGTAAGGAGCTCGCGGAGCTGCTTGGCAGAGCCCGCGTCGAACGGGCAATAGGCCCCGCGCGAGAGTCGCGCGATCTCCCTGAAGGCGCGCTCGGCCTTCGACTCGCGGCCTTCTTGGAAGAGGAACACCGGCGTACCGATCATGCCGAGCTCGCCCGCGAGCCTGGCGAGCCGATCGACGTCCTCCTCCATGCAATCGCCGACATAGACGAGCGCGTTGACCTTGCCCAACTCGCTTTCGCGGCGCGCATGCGCCAGCACCTTGCTGATCTGCGTCAAGCCGCCCGAGCAGGAGACCTGGCGCATCAGGCGCGCCAGCGCATCGGGATCGCCGACCCATTTCGACGCCTGGCACTCGTTGAAGCCGCGGAAATAGACGAGCTGCACGTCGAGCCCGCCAACCGCCTTGACCGAATTGAACATGTCGCCCTGGAGCTCGAGCGCGAGGTCCCAAGAGGGCTGCCGGCTCATGGTCGCATCCATGGCGAAGATGATGCGCCCGCGGCCCGAGCCGACCGGCTTGAGCGCCCGCACGTCCTTGAGGAAGGCGTCGACCTCCGCGCGCGATCGCTCTCGTGCGACCTCGCTTTTTTCGGTCTTCGCCGGGGCTTTCGGCTGAGCCATTCTCGTCCAACTCCGGGGCAGTCGAATTCTGCCGAACTATAGATGGACCCTTGAGCCCGGGCGGACAATGCCGGATCTAAGGCCCTCAGGCCTCGTCGGCTCCGGCGGCAAGCAGGCTCGCATTGCCGCCCGAGGCGGTGTTGCGGATAGAAGCAGTCGGGGCGCGCAAGGAGCGCGCGGGCCGCGGTCAAATAGGCGACGTCGGTATTCACCTTGCGCGTGAACACTGGATAGGCCGTCAGCCCCGCTTCTTGCGCCCATTTGATCTCGCTGTCCCAATAAGCGCCCTTGACGAGACGCACGGGGATACGCCGGCCGGTCGCCCGAGCCACAGACGCAAGCCATTCGATCAGCGGCAGCGCGCGCTTGCTATAGGCCTGCACAGCAAGCCCGAGCCCGTTCCAGCCGGCAAGTTTGAGATCGGCGAAAAGCGGCTGCATCAGCGCGAGCGAAAGATCGAGCCTCTCGGCCTCTTCGGCATCGATGGTGAGCGGCAGCCAGGCGTCCCGCATGGCGTGCGCGAGGGTCGAGAGCCGCGGCAGAAGCTCGGCGTTGAGGCGCGCTTCTTGCGAAGGCTGATAACGGGGGTGGAGCGCCGAGAGCTTGACCGAGAGCCCGGGACGGCTCAGCAGCTCGTCTTCGCTCCGCGCCGCGGCACCGGCCCAGGCAGCGATCTTTTCTGCCGCCGCGTCGTAGCGCAAGGCATAACGCTCCGCGTCGTCGCCTGTGCGCGCCGCCTCCCCCAACATGTCGAACGAGAAGCGATAGCCTTGCCGGGCTTCGTCCTCGGCGTTGGCGAGCGCCCCCCTCGATGGTCTCTCCGAGCACGAACTGATTGCCCAGGATGCGCATTGCCTAGCGCAGCGCCTGGCGAATGACCGGCTCGCCGCTTCTTGCGATCAGCCGCTGGACGAGGCCCGTAAGATCGCCCTGCCGCCGCCCGCTCCAATCGAGGATGCGCCCGGTCAGCATCAGACCCCAGGTCGAGGCGTTGACCAGGAGCGACTCGGAGTGGCCGAGATGGCGCGACCAGTCGCCTGAGCCGATGGTGCCGGCGATCAGCCGGTCCGCGGTGGCGGCATCCGGGACGCGCAGCAGAGCCGCAGAGCAACAGAACCCCCTCCTCGCTCGACAGCCCATATTCGTGCAGGAAGGAATCGACGCCTCCGCTTTCGCTCCGGCCGGCGCGCGCCGCCTAGCCGCCTAGACGAGGTCGGAGGCCGCGCCTCGATGCGACGGCGCTCCCCCTCGTTGCAACGCGCATCAGCGATCAATGCCTCGACCAGCTTGCCTTCGTCGGCAAGAAGGGCCTCGCCGACGCCCGCGCGGCTTGGGAATTGAGCGCTCGGCCGGGTATGGCATTTGGTCTCGCCCATGGCATAAGTTTAACCCTTGGCCCCTAGGAGAAGAAGCATGACGACCCCCATCGCCATTGTCCGCACCGTCGACGATCTGAGGCAGCGCGTCGCCAAATGGCGCAAGGCGGGCGAGACGATCGCGCTCGTGCCGACCATGGGCGCGCTGCATGAGGGCCATCTTTCCCTCCTCACCCTCGCCAAGAGCAGGGCCGACCACGTGGTCGTGTCGATCTTCGTGAACCCGATCCAGTTCGGGCCGCGCGAGGACTTCAATCTCTACCCAAGAGACGAGGCCGGCGACCTCGCCAAGCTCGGCAAGGCCGGTGCGGACCTCGTCTTCGCCCCCGAGACCGCCGAGATGTATCCGCAAGGCTTCAGCACTCATGTCGGCGTCGGCGACCTGACCGAGGATCTGTGCGGCGCCTCCCGGCCAAATCATTTCGACGGCGTCGCCACGGTCGTCGCCAAGCTCCTCATGCAATGCAGTCCCGACATCGCTATGTTCGGCGAAAAGGATTACCAGCAGCTCCTGGTGATCAAGCGGCTGGTGCGCGACCTCAACGTGCCGGTCGAGATCGTCGGCGGCCCGATCGTGCGCGAGAAGGACGGCCTCGCTCTGTCGTCGCGCAACGCCTATCTGTCGCCGTCGGAGCGCAAGACCGCGCCCCTGCTCTATCAGACCATCTCCGCGGTCGCCGCCGATCTGGCGCAAGGCCGCGGTTGCGACGACGCGGTGGTGGCTGCAAGGTTCAAGCTCGATGCCGCCGGGTTCCGCGTCGATTACGTGGCGGTGCGCGATCCCGATACGCTGAAGCGCCTGTCAGGCCCGGTGAAGCGGGCGCGCGTGCTGGCCGCCGCCTATCTCGGCAAGACGCGGCTGATCGACAACGTGCCTGTACCGCCGAAGAAGTGATTGTCATGCCCGCGCAGGCGGGCATCCAGTAACCACAGAAGGCCAATCTGTGATTCACGCCGGGGTTACTGGATCGCCCGGTCAAGCCGGGCGATGACAAAAGCTGAGCTTACCAATCAATCAAACGAAGCTCGCGCAGATCCTCGCGCATGGCGCGCGGCATATCGTCGGGCGCCTGCTCGAAACCCTTGGCGTCTGGCGGCGCGTCGAGCGCATCGAGATAGCGCCAGCCCTGGAAGGCGCGGCGCGGATGCGGCCGCGTAAACACAAGCTCGGGATCGAGCACGATGCCGCAACACGCGGTGCCGTCCTCCTTCATGTCGGCCCGAAGGTCGAGCACGCGCTGCCGCACGAGCACGAAGCCCTTGATCACCCAATAGAGCGAGCCGCCGTCGAGCACATCGTCGCGCCGGCGCGGCGTCTGCAAGGTACGGTGGCAAAGCTCTGGCGTCTTCTTTGCCCGCTTCAGCCGCGTCAGCCGCTCCGCCTGCCAATCGGCGAGGTCCTTCGCCGTTTCGACACCGACGCAAAGCTTGATAAGATGCACCGTCATTTGCGGTCAATGGGCCATGAACAAGGGGATCGTCGCCTGCTCGAGCACCGTCAGCGTCACCCCACCAAGGATGAACTCGCGCCAGCGCGAATGATGGAAGGCGCCCATCACCATCAGGTCGGCGCCAAGGTCTTTCGCGGTCGATAGCAGCAGCCGCCCCACATCGCCCTCGCTCACCTTGACGCGCAGGGCCTCGGCTTTCACGCCATGCCGCTTGAGATGCGCAATCATGTCGTCGGTCGGCGGTGAACGCTCCTCGCCGTCTTCGGCCGCGACTCCGGCCAGAAGCACGACACGCGACGCAGGCTTGAGGAAGGTCAGCGCATCGTTGATCGAGCGCGCCGCCTCCGCGCTTCCGTCCCATGCCGCGACGATGGTGCCTTTCAGCGCGGGCTTCTCCGGCGCCGCCGGCACGATGATGACCGGGCGTCCCGAAGCGAACAGGCAGCGTTCAACGAGAGCGTATTGCCCAATCAGCGGATCGCCGTCGCGCGGCTTGCCGAGAATGGCGAGATCGGCATGACGCGCCGCATAGGCGAAGTCGTGCGGGAACTCCTCGCTCATCCCCTGCATGAGCCGCGCCTCGGCGCTCACGCCCACTGCCTTGGCACAGGCCTTGAAGGCATCGAGCGCATTGGCGCTTTGCGTTTTCACGCTCTGCAGCACCTCACTCATGTCGGCAAAGCCGACATCGGCGCCGTAGAGGGGAAGCAGCGCGGTCGGCGCGAAGGCAATGCCGATGAGATGCGCGCCATGCTCCTTGGCGAGCGCCACGGCGAACGCCACGCGGGCTTTGGTCGCTTCTACGCCGTCGACATAGACGGCAATGTCGTTGAGCCCCATCGCCCACTCACTCGCCACGATCTGAAGGCCCGCAGGGCCCCCGATCACGGACAGTTGACGGACCCGTGAAGAGGGTCAAGACCCAAAGCACGGAGCTTTGAACAGGAGTGACGCGAGCCCCTGTGTGATCAGCGCTATAGCTCGCTTGGCGGCTCTCCGCCACGAATGCCTATAACTCATGCACAGGAGAGGAAAATGAAACTTACCAAGAAGTCTGGTGTTAGAATCGCCATGACCGCCGCGGCCCTCGTGGTCTCGGGTGCGGCTCTGATGGCCACGGCCTATGCCGACCCGATCCCGGGACGCTGTTTCGGCGTCAACGGCTGCGCCGGCAAGGGCGCTTGCAAGAGCACCAAGAACGACTGCAAGGGCAAGAACGGCTGTAAGGGCCAAGGCTGGCTCTCGATGCTCCAGGACGAGTGCAAGAACGCCGGCGGGCAGTACGAGAACAGTTAAGCGAATTAGGCTAATATCGGCCGGCCGCGGCACTCGCGGCTGGCCATTTCCGCGAAGCTTGAGGAGCTAGAGCCATGACCAGCAACAAGCCTCCTTATCTCGGCTTCGGCTTGGGGCTCAGGCCACAGCATTATCAGGAGATTCTCGAAGGCGCTCCCGCGGTCGATTGGTTCGAGATCATCTCCGAGAACTACATGATCGAGGGCGGTCAGCCCTTGCACATGCTCGATCAGATCCGCGAGCGCTATCCCGTCGTGATGCACGGCGTGTCGCTGTCGATCGCCTCGACGGCGCCGCTCGACCTCGACTATCTCGGCGCGCTGAAGACGCTTGCCGAGCGCGTGAACCCCAAATGGATCTCCGATCATTTGTGCTGGACCGGCGTGCACGGCGTGAACCTGCACGACCTCCTGCCCATCCCTTACACCGAGGAAGCGCTGACCCATGTCGTGGATCGCGTCGGCCAGGTGCAGGATTTTCTCGGCCGAAGGCTCACGCTGGAGAACGTGTCGAGCTATGTCACCTTCGGCCAATCCGAGATGACAGAATGGGAGTTCGTCAGCGAGGTGGCGCGGCGCGCCGATTGCTGGCTCCTGTTCGATGTCAACAATGTCTATGTGAGCGCCTTCAACCACGATTTCTCCACCGACGACTTCCTGCACGGTGTGCCGCGCGACCGCGTCGTCCAGTTCCATGTGGCCGGCCACAGCCACGAAGAGAGCCACATCATCGACACCCACGACCATCCGGTCTGCCCCGAGGTCTGGGACTTCTATCGCGAGGCGGTCACCCATTTCGGCCCGGTCTCGACCATGATCGAGCGCGACGACAATATCCCGCCCCTCGCCGAACTCGTGGACGAGCTGAACCATGCGCGCTCCATCGCAAATGAGGTGTCTGGCGGGAAGCGGCTCGAAGCAGCGGAATGAAGAGCCTCAAGGAGCTCCAGGAGAGTTTCCAGCGCGGCATCCTTGCCGGCGACGACTCCATCCTTGCCGAGGTCAATGACAGCGGCAAGGAAGAGCGCATGGTGCTGTTCGGCGTCTATCGTAACGCCTATGTCTCAAGGCTCGCCGAGATCCTCGCCGACGACTATCAGCAGCTCCATTCCTATCTCGGCGACCAGGCCTTCGCCAAGCTGGTCAAAGCCTATATCGACGCCAACCCGTCGGACCGGCGCAGCGCGCGATGGTTCGGGCGTCACCTTCCAGACTTCGTGAGCGAGAGCGGCAACTACGCCAAGCATCCTGAGGTGGCCGAGATCGCCGCTCTGGAGAAGGCGCTCGCCGATGCCTTCGACGGGCCTGACGCGGCGCCGCTCAAGATCGAGGCGCTCGCGGCGCTTGCACCAGAGGCCTGGCCGCAGCTCGAGCTTCAGCCGCATCCGACCGCGATCCGCCTCACCTTCAGGACCAATGCCGCCGAGATCTGGTCGGCGCTCAAGGACGAAGCCGCCCCGCCGAAGCCACTGCAGATGCCGGAGCCGCAAGCCATCGTGGTCTGGCGGCAGGACTTCATGGCGCGCTTCAAGCCGCTGACCACCGAGGAAGCGATGATGTGGGACGAGGCGGCGAAGGGCGTCCGCTTCTCCGTCCTCTGCGAGATGGTGGCGACCTTCGCCGGCGAGGACGAGGCCGAGCTTCGCGCCGCGACCTATCTCAAAGGTTGGGTCGACATGGGGATGCTGGCGGGCTTTCAGACGCGCTAGCGCCGGGCTGGGCGAGATCGCAGCCCGCGACGGCGACCGGTTGTGGCGCGGGAAACAAAGCATCGCTCCGCCCCCTCAGCCAATAGGCGAGAAGCCCCACCCATTCGCGTGCAGCCACGTCCACGCGGCGCAGGCCTTCCGAGACCTTGTCGAAGGGCCGCGTCAGATCAGCCGCCCCCCGCGTGCGATAATCCACCGGCCAGGGCTCCACCGCGAAGCCGGCCTTGCGGAAGACGCCCATGGCGCGCGGCATGTGATAGGCCGAGGTGATGAGCAGCCAACGTTTGCCGGGCGCAAGCTCGCCCGCGCGCGTCAGTTCCTCCTTGAGAAACGCCGCGTTCTCGTAGGTGTCGCGCGACTTCGCCTCGAGGATCAGCCGGTCCCGCAGAACGCCGAGAGCGGTCAGCAGCGTCTCGGCGCCTTCCGCCTCGCTGCCCGTCTTGTAGAGAATGCCGGCATCGCCACCCGAGAAGGCGATCTTCGCCTCGGGAAAGCGGCGGACAAGCATGGCGGCCTCGACTATGCGCTCGCCCGCCTCGTTCAGCGCGGGCGCGCCACGGGCGGCGCCTACCAGCCTGTCCTCGGCGCCGCCGAGAATGATGAAGCCCGTGGGCGGCGGCGGATCGTCGAGATTGGCGCGCGGGAAACGGTCCTCAAGCGGCAGGATCAGCGCATTGCCGAGCGGCGAAAGTCCGGCAACGAGAAGCAGGATCGCGCCGATGGTCACGAAGCGCCGTCCCCATCGCGCCCAGCCCGTCCAGATCAGAATCGAGCCATAGCCGATTAGGAGCGCGATCAGGGTCGATGGCTGCAACACGAACCACAGCCCTTTGGCGATATAGAAGAACATTGGAAGCCCCCGCGCCTAGACTAACCACATTGCGGCTAGCCCGAGAAAGGCGAAGAAGCCGACCACGTCGGTGACCGTGGTAACGAACACGCCGGAGGCGATGGCCGGATCGAGCCCCAGTGCCTCCATGCCGAGCGGGATGAGGATGCCGGCGACCGCCGCGACGATGAGATTGACGATCATGGCCGCCGCAATCACGAGGCCGAGCGGCTCGCTCCCGAACCAGAAATAGACGATGACGCCCATGATGGCCGCGAACAACACGCCATTGAGGATACCAACCGCCGTCTCGCGCGTGATGACGCGGAGCGCGTTGACCGAGCCGAGGTCCTGCGTGGCGATGGCACGTACCGCGACGGTCATGGTCTGCGTGCCGGCGTTGCCCCCCATCGACGCCACGATCGGCATCAGCACGGCTAGCGCCACCATCTGCTCGATGGTGGCGCCAAACAGGCTGATCACCAGCGAGGCGAGGATGGCCGTGGCGAGATTGACGAGCAGCCAGGTGAAGCGGAGCCGCGTCGTTCGCCACACCGAGTCGCTCACCGACTCGCCGGCCACGCCGCCCATCCGCAGAATGTCCTCTGACGCCTCCTCCTGCACCACCTCGACCACGTCGTCGGCGGTGATCACCCCGACCAGCCGCTTGTCCTCATCCACCACCGGCGCCGAGGTCAGATTGTAGCGCTCGAACTGGCGCGCGACCTCTTCCTGGTCGGCCTCGGCCAGGATCGGGTGAACATCGTGGTCGGTGATGGACTCGACGCTGCCCGTCCGCTTGGAGCGCAGCAGCCGGTTGAGCGCGACGGAGCCGATCAGATGAAAGCCGGGATCGACGACGAACACTTCGTAGAAGCGGTCGGGCAGATCCTCCGCCTCGCTCATATAGTCGATCGTCTGCCCCACCGACCAGAAGGGCGGCACGGCGATGAGATCCGTCTGCATGATGCGGCCGGCCGAGTCCTCGGGATATTCGAGGCTGCGCTCGAGCGCCGCGCGTTCGAAGGACGGCAGCTTGGCGAGGATGTCGGACTGTTCTTCCTTGTCGAGGTCCTCGATGACATAGACCGCCTCGTCGGACTCGAGCTGTTGCAGGGCCTCGGCCACCTGCTGGCTGGGCATGCCCTCGAGCACCTGGTCGCGCACCGCCTCATCGAGCTCGGGCAGCGCGGCCACCTTGAAGTCGTCGCCGAGCGTCGCGATGAGTGTCCCGCGCTGCTCCGGGCGGAGCAGCTGGATCAGATCGGCGAGGTCGGCTTCGTGCAGCTTGAGGGTGAGCTCGCGCACCGTCGCGGCGTCGCCCGCATCGAGCGCGGAGACGACGGCATGCAGGAAATCGGAGCGGATTCCGCCCTCTTCGTCGCGCAGCTCGACCTCGCCTGCGGCGTCCTGCATGGCCTGTCCGATCGCCGGGTACTTAAAGCGTCAAGCGGGAAGGGCCGCGGGCTCCTCCCACAAGGCGGGCGCTCGCCAGCCGCTTGAGAACGGAAAATCGAGGAATGGTGCGGTCGAGAGGAATCGAACCTCCACGGGCTAAGCCCACAGCGCCCTCAACGCTGCGCGTCTACCAATTCCGCCACGACCGCTAAGCGTGACCCCCGAAAAGTCGAGAGACGTTCCGGAAAAGGCCATGCATCAAAACGAGGAATTTCGAGGCTTTCCGTCCCCGATATGGCTATAGGCTGCCCCATCGGCAAGCGCCAGCGGGACAAGCTGCCTTAGCAAACCCTACTGCACCGTGCAAGGTTTGGCCTAGAATATCGGAGCCCCGCTGGATCGAAGCGCCCATGGCCATGGAAGCCCTTGCAAGACGGCCTCATCCCGCGCTCAAGCCGCAGATCGAGTGGCTGGCGAGCGGAGCGCCCGTGCCTTACGCCGAGGCGGTTACCGCCATGGACGAGCGCGTTGCGTCGATCGCCCGCGGAGAGGCCATGGAATGCGTCTGGCTGCTTGAGCACCCCGCCATCTACACCGCCGGCACCAGCGCCGATCCCGCCGAGCTGCTTACCCCTGCGCGATTTCCGGTGTTCAGGAGCGGTCGCGGCGGGCGCTTCACCTATCACGGCCCAGGCCAGCGCGTGGCCTATGTGATGCTCGACCTGTCAAGGCGCGGCCACGACGTCCGGGCCTTCGTGACCGCGCTGGAAGATTGGCTCATCGCGACCCTTGCGCGGCTTGGCGTCGAGGGTGAGCGCAAGCAAGGCCAGATCGGCATCTTCGTGCATGGGGCCAAGATCGCAAGCATCGGCGTGCGGGTCCGACGCTGGATCAGTCTGCATGGCGTCAGCCTGAACGTCGCTCCGGAGCTCGAGCATTTCTCCGGCATCGTGCCCTGCGGACTGAAAGAGGTTCCCGTCACGAGCCTCGCCGCGCTCGGCGCCGGGACCGACATGGACAGAGTCGATGAGGCCCTTCGCGTGGCTTTCCAGGATGTGTTGGGCTAGTCAGCGCTGCCAGTCGGTGCCGCGCACCCTGAAGCCGGGCGCGACCGAGCCGCCTTCTTTCATGATGGTCACCTTGGTGACGCGTGCATCTTTCGGTCCGTCCACACAGCGTCGCAGCATATCCGCGACCGCCTCCGCCGGACCTGAGAACACCGCCTCGACGCTTCCGTCGCTCATATTGCGCACCGTGCCGTCGAGCCCGAGCGTACGCGCCGTGTCATCGGTCCAGGCGCGGTAATAGACGCCCTGCACCCGGCCCTCGATCTTCACCGTGACGGTCCGCTTCGTGTCATCAGACTCCGTCATCGTGCCAAGCCTGCCGCCAAGAGTTCAGGTGTCATGTCCGCGAAGGCGGGCATCCAGTAACCATCGATCTCGATTAATCTATAGAGGCAGGGGTTACTGGATTGCCCGGTCAAGCCGGGCAATGACAGGAAATATCGTTGGGATCGGTTGAGCGGCCGGCTTAAGCGAATTCGAGGATCACGGCGTCAACATTGAGGCTGTCGCCGGGTTTGGCCAGGATCTTCGCCACCGTCGCGTCGCGCTCGGCCTTCAGCACGTTCTCCATCTTCATCGCCTCGACCACGCAGAGCGCGTCGCCCGCCGCGACCTCCTGGCCCTCGCTGACGGCGAGCGACACCACGAGCCCCGGCAT
>JALHTP010000123.1 GCA_022865725.1 Methyloceanibacter sp.
ACGGACAGGAGGGGATCCAGATCCAGGCCTATCCGTTCCGCATGACGGCCGCCAACATGACCGCTCACAAGGACGACAAGTGGTACGATTTCTGGAAGAGCCTGAAGGAAGGCTACGACTATTTCGAGGTCAGCCGCCTGCCGCCCAAGATCGCCGTGTGCGAGAAGCGCTATGTGATCAACGCCTCCTTCGGGGAAAACGCGCGGCTCAGTCCCACCGGCGCCTGTCCGGCCTATAAGAAGCTGCCGGTCACGCGGCCCCCTGCCATGCAGGAGGCCTCGGCGAAGCAATCGACCAAGTCGGCATCCCTTGGGAAGCCGCTCGGGAGCGTGCTCGGCCTCACCTTCGGGCCGTCGAAGCAGGGCTACAACGCCTACACGCTCGGGCCCGCAAAGTCCGGGCAGTAGCCGAAGGACTTCAAGCGGGATTGGCGACCGCTACCTCCCCGGAAGCCCGGGTCTAGCCCGGGGGTGACGAAACTCTAGAGCGCGTCAGAATTCCGACGAAAGGGGACCTATACTAGGGTCTGTGTTCAGTTGAGCAAGATGATAGCGGAAGCCAAGTGAACTCCGGCGAGAAAATTTCGAGCGAGTTTGTCGTAGCGCGTGGCGATGCCCCGGTAGTGCTTGATTTTGTTGAAGAAGCGCTCGACGAGATTGCGCTCGCAATAGAGCACGAAATCACAATCGCGCTTCACCTTGCGGTTGGCCTTTGGCGGGATCACTGGAATGATTGCCCGCCCATCGAGGGTGTCGATCAACGGATCGGCGTCGTAAGCCTTGTCGCCGATGAGGGCGCGCGGATCGGCAGTTTCGAGCAGCGGTTGCGCGCAAGTGAGATCATGGTCCTGCCCAGGCGTCAGCATCAGGCTGAAAGGATTGCCCAAGGCATCGACGAGCGCGTGGATTTTGGTGGTCAATCCTCCGCGCGATCTGCCGATGTCTTGCGCGCCGTTTTTTTTCGCGCACCGGCGCTGTGCTGATGAGCGCGTACAATGGTGGCGTCGATCATCATATATTCGTTATCGTGATCACTGGCCAACAGCTTGAAAATGCGCTCGAAAACCCCGCACTTCGCCCATCGGCCGAAACGTTGATGGACCGTTTTCCAGTAGCCGAAACGCTCAGGTAAATCACGCCAGGGACACCCCGTTCTAAATCGGTAGAGAACAGCTTCGACGAACAATCGATTATCTTCCGCCGTGCCGCCAACGTGCCCTTCACGCCCGGGCAAAAAATCCTTGATCCGATCCCATTGGTCGTCGCGTAATCCATAGCGCCGCATCGGTCGGCCCCTCCTCAAGCCAACCGCCCATGAATCACTCAACAGCTGATTTGGAAACCCCTCCTGCAAGATCGTGGCGCACTTTAGAACGGCGTTCCGTGTTTGATTCCGATCCGTTCTCGTGCAAGGCCTCGTAACTGAAGACAGGCCCTAGTCGTCGGTTCCTTGTGCCTCTGGTTTGCGAAAGGCATCCTTCAAAGAAAATTTCTGCAAACGGCTGCTGCGCTTGTGCTTTGGACGATAGGGAACGGCTGGTTCGCTGTAAGCGCGTCTCAGCCCGATGCCATTTTGTTTATAGCGGCACTTTCGTATGGTTTGATCGTGGCAGCGTTTCATAAGAAGCGCGCATGACCGCTTTAACC
>JALHTP010000124.1 GCA_022865725.1 Methyloceanibacter sp.
CCCCGATCACCAGTCTCGAGCACTATCGACGCATGGGGGCCAACGCTGCCGCCTACGCGCTGGGCGAAATGCCGGAGCCAGTCGTGGTGCCGACGCGGGGTGAGGCTATGGGTTCGCGCTATCATGCGCGTGTGGCGCTGATCTATGCCATCGAGACTGAATTGACCTCGGAGGGTGCGGTGCCCGAGGACGTAGAGGTCGCCTTCCTGGGGAGCGCCGCATGAGCGAGAAACGGCTGTCGATCGCAGACTATCCCTTGGCGGAGAAGCGCCGCGACATCGTGCGCGGAAAGCGCGGCAAGGGCCTCGATGAGATCACGCTCGAGGCCCTGCTTGAGGACCGCGTCACAATCGAGGACCTGTGCATCACGGAAGCGGCGTTGCGCCAGCAGGCGGAGATCGCCCGCGCCGCCGGGCGAGGCACGTTAGCCGCGAACTTCGAGCGTGGCGCCGAGCTCGTGGACGTGCCGCAAGACACGATCATGCGCATTTACGAGCTGTTGCGTCCTGGCCGCGCTCAATCGCAGGAGGAGCTTCTCGCGGCGGCCCGGGAGCTGCGCGACCAATATGGAGCCAAGAGCATGGCGGCGTTCGTGGAAGAGGCCGCCGCGGTTTACGAGCGGCGCGGCTTGTTCAAAAAGCGTTTCTGAGCACGAGGGAATGACCTGGAAGACGGCCTATCGATCGATTTACTACGACGGAGCGCCCGAGCCCGCCGATCCGAACCTCACCAAGGAGAATACGGCGCTCCTCATCATCGACGTGCAGAACACCTATTTCACACGGCTGGAGAGAGCCTCGCTGTCGGCCGATGAACAGCGCCGCTATGATGCCTGGAGCCCCTTCCACGAACGGATGCGCGAAATCGTCATCCCCCGCACGCGGGAACTCCTGGGGCTCTTTCGCAAGAACGGGTACGAATGCCTCTTCGCGCGCATCGCGTGCCATACCAAGAACGGCCGCGACCGATCCCTGTCGCAGAAGATGCCGGGCTGGAACAATCTGCTTCTGCCCAAGGATGAGCTGCCGTCTCAACTCGTCGCGGAGCTCCAGCCCCAAGGCGACGAGATCGTGGTAACGAAAACGACTGACAGCGCCCTGACCGGGACCAATCTGCGGCTGATCCTCACCAATCTCGGTATCAAGACCGTTGTGTGCTGCGGTATTTTCACCGACCAGTGCGTGTCCTCGACGGTCCGCAGCCTGGCCGACGAGAGCTTCGGCGTCGTCGTGGTCGAGGATTGCTGCGCCGCGGGAACGGACGAGCTGCATCGCAAGGAGCTCGAAATCATCAACATGATCTACTGCCACGTCATGTCGAGCATTGAACTCAAGGCGATCATGGGCTTAGGGCTTAAATGATGAGGTGGATCAATTTCTTATCCGGGAGGTCAACTCCGCAACGAACAAGAAGGGTCAGGCTTGCCGCTTATGGATGAGGTTGGGCAGGTGCGCCCGAGCTTGTTTTGGCGACAGATCAAGATCATCATGCCTCGAACCGGGCCGGTAACCGGGGGGGTCCGCCGGTACCCAGCTGTTTTTTCGGACCAGCCTAAACGGGGGGATTAAGCCAACATGACACAACGCTCAGCAGCGCTTGAGGCGCAGGAAAGTTTCGAAGTCCACAAAGAAAAGAACATCGACCTGCTCCACGGCAAAGCTGTCGGGCTCTTAGGCGTTCTATTCCTGACCGTGACAGGCGCAGCGCCGATGTCAGCGATGCTCGGCAACGTTCCCTTCGCCGCGGGCTTCGGCAACGGGCTGTAC
>JALHTP010000125.1 GCA_022865725.1 Methyloceanibacter sp.
CCCGCGCATGGCGACCGCGCCCACGGCGAAGAGGAAGAGGAGCCATGGGTCCGGATAGGGATCGCTCAAGCTTCGCGCCGCCAGCGACACCGACCAGAAGCAGGGGACGGCGAGCAGGAAGAAGCCGATCGGCCGGTCGGCGCGGGCCAGCCTGAGATAAGGGGCGAGCGCCGCCGGCGCGAAGCGGTCGACCAAATTCCGCGCGCCTGCGTCGGACACCGCGTCGGCTTTGCCTTGGGGCCGGGCTCGTGTCATGTGAGGGGAACTGTCATCTGTTTGACGCCTTCGGTCCTTCGCCCTTGACGCGCTAGCGCCCAACTCGAATAAGCGCCAAGCACTCGAATAAGCGCCATGTCATCCAAGCTCCAGCGCCTCTTCGTCACATCGAGGCTCGAACCAGGCTTCGAGATTGCGCTCGGCAAGGAGCAGGCGCATTACCTCGGAAACGTGCTCCGACTCAAGCAGGGCGAAAATCTCCTTGTGTTCAACGGCAGCGATGGGGAGTGGTGCGCCGCGCTCGGCGCCATCGGCCGGAAAGGCGCGCAAGCTCGCATCACCCATCAGACGCGCCCGCAAGAAGAGGGGCCGGACCTGCATTATCTGTTCGCGCCGCTGAAGCGCGCCCGCCTCGATTATATGGCACAAAAAGCCACCGAGCTCGGGGTCAGCGCGCTCCGCCCGGTGATCACGCGCCACACGGTGACCGAGCGCGTCAAGACCGACCGGCTCCTCGCCAACGCCATCGAGGCGGCGGAGCAGTGCGGCATCTTGCGCGTGCCCGAGGTGAGGGAGCCCGAGAAGCTCGGCAAGCTCATCGGCGAATGGGACGAGAATCGCCTTCTGATCTTCGCCGACGAGGCGGCCCCGCACACCTCGCCGATCGAGGCGCTTCAAGCGCGCGCGCCCGGCCCCCTTGCCGTCCTGATCGGCCCGGAAGGCGGCTTCGAGCGGGAGGAGCGGGCGGCGCTCCTTGCAAAGCGCTTCGTTCTGCCTATCTCCCTTGGGCCGCGGGTGATGCGCGCCGACACCGCCGCGGTCGCCGCTCTCGCCCTCGTCAACGCGGCCCTTGGCGACTGGCGGTAAGGATCGCTTGTCAGTCTCATGCTAGGAGCGCCATAAAGGCCGCCTTTTCGCATGTCCCTTCCGCCGCGATTTCGGCGCAAGCGTCGCAACCCTTACGGAGCTCTTCTCATGTCGACACGGGTCGATGGGCCGACCAGCCCCGTCATCGAGTCACGGGACGAGCTCGTCGCCGATCTCGAAGCCGGCTCCAAGCCCAAGTCCGATTGGCGCATCGGCACCGAGCACGAGAAGTTCGGCTTCTATTTGCGCGGCCACGCGCCGGTCCCTTACGCGGGCGAGCGCGGCATCGGCGTGCTGCTGGAGACGATGCAAGACCGCTTCGGCTGGGACCCGGTCACCGAGGATGGCAATATCATCGCGCTGCGCCGCAAGGATTGCCCGAAGGGCGGCGCCATCAGCCTCGAGCCCGGTGGCCAGCTCGAGCTTTCCGGCGCGCCACTTGAGACCGTGCATGAGACCACCGAGGAACTCCGCCAGCATCTCGTCGAGGCGGGCGAGGCGGGGGGCGAGCTCGGCATCGGCTTTCTCGGGATCGGCTTCTCCCCGAAATGGACGCTCGCCGAGACGCCGGTGATGCCGAAGGAGCGCTACCGCATCATGAAGCGCTATATGCCGAAGCGCGGCAAGCGCGGCCTCGACATGATGTTCCGCACGGCGACCGTGCAGGTCAATCTCGATTTCGCCGGCGAGGCCGACATGATCGCCAAGATGCGCGCAGGGCTAGCGCTCCAGCCGGTGGCGACCGCGCTCTTCGCCAACTCGCCCTTCACCGAAGGCAAGCCCAACGGCTTCCAGTCCTACCGCGCCGAGATTTGGCGCGACACCGACCCCGACCGCACCGGGCTCTTGCCGTTCGCCTTCGAGCCCGGCATGGGGTTCGAGCGCTATGTCGACTACGCGCTCGATGTGCCGATGTATTTCGTCTATCGCGACGAGCGCTATATCGACGTGGCGGGCGCCTCGTTCAGGGACTTCCTCGAAGGCAAGCTCGCGGCGCTTCCCGGCATGCGGCCCACGCTCGAGGATTGGGCCGACCATCTCACCACGCTGTTTCCCGATGTGCGGCTGAAGCGCTTCCTCGAGATGCGTGGCGCCGACGCGGGCTCATTCGCGCAGATCTGTGCGCTGCCGGCGCTGTGGACCGGGCTGCTTTACGACAGCCAAGCGCTCGACGGGGCCTTGGCGCTGACAAGAGACTGGACCGCGCAAGAGCGGCAGGGATTGCGCGATGCGGTGCCGCGGCTTGGCCTCAAGACGCCGTTTCGCGGCGGCACGCTGCGCGATGTCGGCCGCGACATGGTGGGCCTGGCGCTAGGCGGATTGCAGCGGCGCGCGCGGCTCGACCGGAACGGCGAGGACGAGAGCAAGGCGCTTCAGCCGTTGATCGAGACGGTGGAGGAGGGGCGCTCGCCGGCCGACCGGCTGCTCGCCGCCTTTTCCGGGCCTTGGCGCGGCGACATCGACAAGATCTTCGACGCCAACGCGTTCTAGCGCGGGCTTGAACGCAACAAGTCCGCTAACCATATGGGGTCTAAGTAACCGTCCCATCTGCTACCCTGCACCGATGGGACGTTAGTCCGTCCCCCAAAGACGGATGTCGTCGGCGACAGAGTCTCCTTTCTCTGTCGCCGATTTTTTTTGCTAATCGCCAAACGGCTTCGCGCTATTTCATATTGACCAAGGCGTCGCCGAAGCCTTGCAGGCTCACCGGGATGCCGATGCCGGCTTCGGGCGTGTCGAAGATGATGAACATGGCGGTCCCGCCGGTCTTCATCTTGGCGATCACTTCGTCCTGCAGCACCACCTCGGCGACGCAGCCGCGCTTGCCGCATTTGAGGAAGGGCGCGTTGCCCACGTCCTGGCCGTCGATCTTGAGGCCAAGGCCCGTGGGCAGAAGGACGCCGAGCGGCACCACCACGCGGAGCAGCTTCTTGTCCTCGCCGACCGCTTTATAGAACACGACCGTCAACCCGACATTCGGCCTGTCCTCGGCGGTGACGCTCTGCACCAAGGCGCATTTTTCTTCCTTGGCGCCGGGCGGCGTGCGGCAGGAAACCTGCCAGGCGCCATGCGTCTCGCGCACCACGCTGCCCGGGCCGGTGGCGACGGGGGCTGCCTCGGGCGAGGTCCCTTGCGCCAAGGCCTCGCCTGAAAGGCCGAGCACAAGCGAGAGCGCGCCGCCGAATAAGGCAAGCGCCCGCAGGGCCGGCACAAAAAACGGAAACTCTGGCATCTGACCCATATGGCTAATGAGACCGGCGACAACGCGCATTCAAGCGCGAATCGTCTCTTGCGAGATTAGATTGTGAGGTAAGGCGCCGTGAAGGCGGGATGCGCAACATAGAAAACGGCCATCGCCGAGTATTGGGGCCAAATTTCGACGCCAGCCTGCTTGAAATCTTCCCGACCGCAAAAAGATCGCGCGGCAAGCGTGCATATGCCGCATCGGCGCCCTGAATCATGAGTGTTGCCAATCTATTTCCTTTATGATTTGAACACGGGAAAAGAGCTTGCAGCCCCGCGACGCTGGCGGTGCCTGGCAGCAAAACGAATGGTGGGGGCGACGCTTTCTAATCGCTATTGAAGTTTCGCGCCGCCCTTGCTTCGATCGAGCGGGTGGGCGACGCTTGGTTCGCCCCGCACCGGTCATTGCGGTCCGCCGACTCCCCTTGAGGGAGATCAACGACGGACAAGGGAGCAGGCTTTAGGGAGTGGAAGGAATGGCGATTTTCGGTCGATTTAGGACGGTGTTTGGCGCAGCCGGGCTTGTTGCCCTGTGCGGAGCCGCCTACGCCAAGGAAGGCCAGCCGGCGCCCTGGCAGTTGGGCTTCCAGCCGGCCGCCTCGCCGATCATGGAGCAGATCCACGCCTTCCACACTTACGTCACCATCATCATCACGGTGATCGCGCTCTTCGTCCTCGGCCTCCTCGTCTATGTGATGGCTCGCTTCAATGAGAAGCGCCATCCGGAGCCCACCCGCACCACGCACAATACGCCGCTCGAGATCGCCTGGACCGTGGTCCCGGTCCTGATCCTCGTCGCCATAGCGATTCCGTCCTTCCGGCTGTTGTTCGCCCAATACGACTTCCCCAAGCCCGACCTCACCATCACCGCCACCGGCAACCAATGGTACTGGACCTACGAATATCCGGACCAGGGCATCACCTTCGATTCCATCATGGTGCCTGAGGCCGACCTGAAAGAGGGGCAGCCCCGGCTCCTCACCGTGGACCGCGAAGTCGTGGTGCCGATGAACAAGAACGTCATCGTGGGCCTCAAGTCGAACGACGTGATCCACGACTGGGCGCTGCCCGCCTTCGGCGTGAAGCTCGACGCGGTGCCGGGACGACTTCAGACCACTTGGTTCAGGGCCGAGCGCGAGGGCGTCTTCTACGGCCAGTGCTCCGAGCTTTGCGGGCGCAATCACGCCTTCATGCCGATCGCGGTCCGCGTCGTCTCGGAAGCTGAATTCGCCGATTGGCTTGCCAAGACCAAGGCTAGCGCCTCGCGCAATGACGGGAGCAAATTGGCTGCGGCCCACGAATAAGCGAACCCGCATCTGCAAGAGCGGGGAGTGGTCGCCTCAACCGAAGCAACGCATGACAGAGAAGAAGATTAAGGAAGACAGCCATGGCACATAGCGCCCATGCCGAAGAAGCCCATCACGAGGACCATCCCACCTTCGTGCGGCGCTGGCTCTTTTCGACCAATCACAAGGACATCGGCACGCTGTACCTGGTCCTTGCCATGGTCGGTGGCATTGTAGGCGGCTTGCTGTCGATGGGCATGCGCATGGAGCTCATGGAGCCCGGCATGCAGATTTTCGGCAATCCCGAGATGTTCAACGTCTTCGTCACCGCCCACGGGCTGATCATGGTGTTCTTCATGGTCATGCCGGCGACCATGGGCGGATTCGGCAACTGGATGGTGCCGCTGATGATCGGCGCCCCCGACATGGCCTTCCCGCGCCTGAATAACATCTCCTTCTGGCTGGTCGCCGCCGCCTTCACGCTGCTCGTCACCTCCTTGTTCATGCCTGGACCGCCCGGCACGAATGGCGTGGCCGGGGGCTGGACGATGTATGCGCCGCTTTCCACCAAGGGTACGCCCGGACCTGCCGTGGACTTCGCCATCCTGGCGCTGCATCTCGCCGGCGCCTCCTCGATCCTTGGCGCCATCAACTTCATCACCACCATCTTCAACATGCGCGCGCCTGGCATGACGCTGCACAAGATGCCGCTCTTCGTCTGGTCGGTGCTGGTGACCGCCTTCCTGCTGCTCTTGTCGCTGCCCGTGCTGGCCGGCGCCATCACCATGCTGCTGACCGACCGCAATTTCGGCACGGCGTTCTTCGATAGCGCCCATGGCGGCGATCCGCTGCTGTGGCAGCATCTGTTCTGGTTCTTCGGCCATCCGGAAGTGTACATCCTCATCATTCCGGGCTTCGGCATGGTGAGTCAGATCGTCTCGACCTTCTCCCGGAAGCCGGTGTTCGGCTATCTCGGCATGGCCTATGCCATGGTCGCCATCGGCGTGATTGGCTTCGTCGTCTGGGCCCATCACATGTACGCCGCCGGCATCAACGTGAACACGCAAGCCTATTTCGTGTTCGCCACCATGGTCATCGCGGTGCCCACCGGCGTGAAGATCTTCTCCTGGATCGCCACCATGTGGGGCGGGTCGATCAGCTTCCGCACACCGATGCTGTGGGCTCTAGGCTTCATCTTCCTGTTCACCATCGGCGGCGTCACCGGCGTGGTCCTTGCCAATGCCGGCGTGGACCGCTCGATGCACGACACCTATTACGTGGTCGCCCATTTCCACTACGTGCTGTCGCTCGGCGCCGTGTTCTCCATCTTCGGCGCCTGGTACTACTGGTCGCCGAAGATGACGGGCTACATGTATTCCGAAACGGTGGGCAAGCTGCATTTCTGGCTGATGTTCATCGGCGCCAACCTCGCCTTCTTCCCGCAGCACTTCTTGGGCCTTGCCGGCATGCCGCGCCGCTATGCGGATTACCCGGATGCGTTCGCCGGCTGGAACTTCGTCTCCTCCATTGGGTCCTACGTCGCCTTCGCGGGCTTCCTAGTGTTCCTGTACGGCATCGTCGCCCAGTTCGCGCGCAAGGTGCCGGCAGGCGCCAATCCTTGGGGAGCCGGCGCCACGACGCTGGAATGGACGGTGTCGTCGCCGCCGCCTTTCCACAGCTACGAGACGCTGCCGCGCATCAAATGAGGATCGTTGCAGCGAGGTTCGGCGCGGCCGGATTTGGTGCAGCTTCACGGCGATTGAGTGAGTAAGGCATGGCCGACGTCGCATATCCTGTAACAGCCGGTGCGGCCGCAACCGAGTCCGGGGGCGACGTCGCCGACTATGTCGCCCTGATGAAGCCGCGGGTGATGTTCCTCGTGGTGTTCACGGCGCTCGTCGGTCTCGTCGCGGCGCCGGGCTCCATGCATCCGGTGCTCACCATCGCATCGCTGATCTGCATTGCGGCGGGCGCCGGCGCCTCGGGCGCGCTCAACATGTGGTACGACGCCGATATCGATGCGGCCATGGAGCGCACTGCCGAGCGCCCGGTCCCGCGCGGACGGGTGACGCCCGAGGAAGCGCGCTCGTTCGGCGCGGTGCTTGCCGTGGGCTCGGTGTTTTGCCTCGGGCTGATGGCGAATTGGCTCGCCGCCGCGCTGCTCGCGCTCACCATCGGCTTTTACGTCTTCGTCTATACGATGTGGCTCAAGCGGACGACGCCGCAGAACATCGTCATTGGCGGCGCCGCCGGCGCCGTGCCGCCGATGATCGGCTGGGCCGCCGCGACCGGTGGCTTGAGCCTCGAGCCCTTCGTTCTGTTTCTCATCATCTTCGTCTGGACGCCGCCTCATTTCTGGGCGCTCGCGCTGCTCAGGACGCGCGACTACGCCAAGGCCGGCGTGCCGATGCTGCCGGTGGTCGCGGGCCCCGACGCCACCAGGCGCCAGATCCTGATCTATAGCCTCATTCTCGCGCCGGTCGGCATGGTGCCCTCGGTCATCGGCCTCGGCGGCATGCTCTATACGGTCGCGGCGTCCGTGCTCGGCTCGCTGTTCGTCGTCATGGCCTACGACTGCTACTCGGAGAGGGAAGGGGAGGCCGCTGACCGCGCCGCGAAAAACCTTTTCGCCTATTCGGTGCTTTACCTCTTTCTCCTGTTCGCGGTTCTTCTCGTCGAGCAGGGCTTCGGCATTAATGGCGGCGCGTTGCCGTCACTCTGGGTTTTGTGATGCAAGATGCGGAAAAGGAACGCCAACGCCGCCAACGCATGCGATCTCTTGCCATCGCCTGGGTCCTGGCGGTGCTCGTGGTGCTGTTCTTCATCGTTACCATCGTCAGGCTCGGCGGCAACGTGGCCGTCCGGCCGCTCTGAGCTTTGACCAATCCCATGACCAAGACCGGAAACGAAAGGGACAAGCAGCAGCGCCGCCACGGCGCGGTCGCGCTTTCCCTTGTCGCGCTGGTTGCCGCCATGACGGGCCTCGCCTTTGCGTCCGTGCCGCTCTACCGCATGTTCTGCAAGGCAACCGGCTATGGCGGTCTGCCCCAGCGTGCCGAACGTGCGCCTGACCAGATTCTCGACCGCACCATCCGCATCCGCTTCGACGCCAATGTCGATCACGGCCTGCCTTGGACCTTCGTGCCGGATCAGCGCGTGATCGATATCAAGATCGGCGAGACCGCGCTCGCCTTCTTCAAGGCGTCAAACACGTCAGATGCTCCGGTCGCGGGCACTGCCGTCTTCAACGTGGTGCCCGAGCTCGCCGGACACTACTTCACCAAGATCGAGTGCTTCTGCTTCAAGGAGCAGACGCTTGCGGCGGGTGCCAGCGTCGAGATGCCGGTGACCTTCTTCGTCGATCCCAAGATCGTCGACGACGAGGACACCAAGAACATCTCCGAGATCACCTTGTCCTATACCTTTTACCGCACCGGCAAGGATCCCGGCGTCGCCGCCGCGCCGCCGGCCGGCAATTCGGGGTAGTGACGACAGAGCATTGAGGCGGGCACCGCCTCGACAAGATTGGGGAAACTGGAGCAAGCCATGGCCGAAGCGCACGCCAAACATCACGACTATCATCTCGTCAATCCGAGTCCATGGCCGCTGGTCGGCGGTATCGGCGCGCTGACGCTCGCCATCGGCGCGGTCCTCTTTTTCATTTCGAAAAAGGCCGGCACGCCGCATCTTTGGTACGTGCTCCCGGGTCTCGCGATCGTCATTTTCACTATGTTCGCCTGGTGGCGTGACGTGATCCAGGAGGCGCATGAGGGTTACGAGACGCCGGTCGTGCAACTCCATCTGCGCTACGGCATGATCCTCTTCATCGCGTCGGAGGTGATGTTCTTCGTCGCCTGGTTCTGGGCTTATTTCGACGTGGCGCTCTATCCCGACGATGCCGTGACCTATGTCCGCACCCAGGTGCTCGGCGGCCAGTGGCCGCCCATCCCGAGTGCGGATACCGACATCGCCGGCCTCGGCAGCTTCAGGCACACCTTCGATCCCTGGGGCCTGCCCTTCGTCAACACGCTGATCCTGCTTACCTCGGGCACGACGGTGACCTGGGCGCACCATTCGCTGATCGAGAACGATCGCAGAGGTCTGGTGCTCGGGCTCGCCTGCACCATCGTCCTCGGCATCCTGTTCACCACCTGCCAGGCCTATGAGTACATTCATTCCGGCTTCGGCTTCGCCAACCACATCTACGGCTCGACCTTCTTCATGGCGACGGGCTTCCATGGTTTCCACGTCATCGTCGGCACCATCTTTCTCACGGTGTGCCTGATCCGGGCGATGCGCGGCGACTTCACCCCGAAGCAGCATTTCGGCTTCGAGGCCGCCGCCTGGTATTGGCACTTCGTCGACGTGGTGTGGCTGTTCCTGTTCACCTGCATCTATGTGTGGGGAGCGGG
>JALHTP010000126.1 GCA_022865725.1 Methyloceanibacter sp.
CACGCGTGGCGGTCCACTTGACTTCACCCGTCTTGCGGTCGCGCCCTTCAAACACGTCCTTGGCGTCCGATACCGCCTTCCACTCCGTGCCCATGTCGAGCAGGTTCACGAAGAAGTCGTTGGTCAGCGTATCCGGACGCTTGGTGAAGACGCCGTGCTGGGACTTGCCGAAATTCGTGTTCAGCACGCGCAGGCCGCCGATGAGAACCGTCATTTCCGGAGCCGTCAGCGTCAGCAATTGCGCCCGGTCCACCAACAGCTCCTCAGCGGACAAGCGCTGCCTGCCGCGGAGATAGTTGCGGAAACCGTCAGCTGTCGGCTCGAGCGGCGCGAAGGAGTCGACGTCGGTTTGCTCCTGCGACGCATCCGTGCGCCCCGGCGTGAAGGGAACCTGCGCGTCGTGCCCGGCATTCTTCGCGGCTTGCCCGACCGCCGTACAGCCGCCGAGAACGATCAGGTCGGCAAGCGAAACTTTCTTGCCGCCGGACTGCGAAGCGTTGAACTCCTTTTGGATCGCTTCGAGTTTCTTAAGGACCGTCGCCAGCTGAGCCGGCTGGTTGACTTCCCAATCCTTCTGGGGGCTGAGGCGGATGCGCGCCCCGTTCGACCCACCGCGCTTGTCGGAGCCGCGGAACGTCGAGGCGGAAGCCCAAGCCGTCGAGACCAATTGGGACACGGACAGCCCAGACGCGAGGATCTTTTTCTTGAGTGCAGCGATGTCCTCCGCGTCGATCAGCTCGTGATCGACTTCGGGAACGGGGTCCTGCCACAACAACTCCTCTGCCGGAACGTCCCGGCCGAGATAGCGCGAGCGTGGGCCCATGTCGCGGTGCGTCAGCTTGAACCACGCCCGGGCGAAGGCATCCGCGAACTCATCCGGGTGCTCGTAGAAGCGCCTTGAGATCTTTTCGTAGACAGGGTCCAACCGCAAAGCGAGGTCAGTGGTCAGCATGGATGGCGCGTGACGCTTTGAGGGGTCGTGCGCATCCGGCACCGTGCCGGCGCCTGCGTCGTGCTTCGGTTTCCACTGATACGCACCGGCCGGGCTCTTGGTCAGTTCCCATTCGTAGCCGAACAGGTTCCAGAAGAAGTTGCTGCTCCACTTCGTCGGCGTCGTGGTCCAAATGACTTCCAGGCCGCTGCCGATCGCGTCACCGCCCTTGCCGCTGCCATAGGTGTTCTTCCAGCCGAAGCCTTGCTCCTCGATGGAGCAGCCTTCAGGCTCGGGGCCGACATATTTGCTCGCATCGCCGGCGCCGTGGGTCTTGCCGAAGGTGTGACCGCCGGCAATCAGCGCGACGGTCTCCTCGTCGTTCATCGCCATACGGCCGAACGTGTCGCGAATGTCCTTGGCCGCCGCGAGGGGATCCGGATTGCCGTTCGGCCCTTCCGGATTCACGTAGATCAGGCCCATCTGGACGGCAGCGAGAGGATTCGCAAGATCGCGGTCGCCGGAGTAGCGCTCGTCGGCCAGCCAGGTGCCTTCGGGGCCCCAGTAGATGTCCTCTTCGGGCTCCCAGACATCCTCGCGCCCGCCACCAAAGCCGAAGGTTTTGAAACCCATCGACTCGAGCGCGACGTTACCCGTGAGGATCATCAGGTCGGCCCACGAGATCTTGTTGCCGTATTTCTGCTTGATCGGCCACAGCAGCCGGCGGGCTTTGTCGAGGTTCACGTTGTCCGGCCAGCTATTGAGCGGTGCGAAGCGCTGTTGGCCGGCGCCGGCGCCGCCGCGGCCGTCGCCGATGCGGTAGGTGCCCGCGCTGTGCCACGCCATCCGGATGAACAGCGGCCCGTAATGACCAAAGTCGGCCGGCCACCAGTCCTGCGAGTCCGTCATCAGCGCGTGGAGGTCCTTCTTCAGGGCCTCGAGGTCGAGCTTCTTGAACTCCTCCGCGTAGTTGAACGCCTCGCCCATGGGATTGGACAGGGGAGAGTTCTGGTGAAGGATGTTCAGGTTCAACAGGTTGGGCCACCAGTCCCGATTGGCCCTGGCAGTCGTGTGCATGACCTGGCACTTGCCCGCGCTCTCGTCAGTCTTCGCGTCCATGTTTCTATCCGATCGTGTTCTGGTCGACATATTTCGCTCCTAGCAAAAACATGGGATCGCCGAGAGTGGGGAACTTGAGTGCGGTGCGGAATAAGCGCAAGTCGTATTTGCCTATCGGCACGATAATAAAAGCTTATCATACCGGGGAGGGCAGATCGATCAGCCGCCGATGAAGGCCTTGATCAGCTGGAGCGTCAATTCGGGCTGCTCTTCCTGCGGCATGTGCCCGCAATCCTCGACCAGCCGCAAGGTTGAGTTGGGCAAGGTCCGCCTGAGCCGGAGCCCCACCTCAAGCGGCACGATGCGGTCGTGATCGCACCAGAGGATCAGCGTCGGCAGCTCGATCGTCTTGTAGCGCTCCGACAGCTCGGCGATACCGTCCGGCATGATCTGGCGCGCGCTATGGATGATGGCGTGCTTGCCGGCCGCGGTCTTGAGCGGTGCGGCATAGATCTCGACCTCCTCGGGATCGATCTTGCTGTCGTCCAGATAGGCGATCCTTAGCGCGACGCGGGTCTGCACCGAGGGCGGCACCATGCGCACGCCGAGCTGCGAGACGAGAGGCACGTCGAGCAGGCGGAAGAACACCGGGATGTGCTGCGGATAGGCGATCGTGTCGAGCAGCACGAGCCTCGAGATGCGGCCCTCGAGCCGCCGATTGGCTTCGAGCGCAAGCAACAGCGCAATCCCGCCGCCGAAGGAGTGCCCGACCAGCGTCAGGTTGCGGAGGTCCTTGTCCTCGATGAGCTGCGCCAGCAGCTCCGCCTGATCGAACACCGAATAACGCCCGTCGAACGGCTTGTCCGACTGGCCGAAGCCCTTGAGGTCGACGGCGATGACTCTATGGGTCTTGGCCAGCTCGGGCGCGACGTGCCGCCACGTAAAGGTGCTCGCGCCGAAGCCGTGGATCAGGAGGAGAGGGGGCCCGTTGCCCTCCTCTTGATAATACAGCTTGACCGGAGCCTCGATCGGCCCAAGCCGGGCATAAGGCCCATCAGCCGCATCGCCCGCGCTGAGCCCGCATGAGCCGAGCGCAAGGGCGATTGCCGCAAGGCCGAGCGTCGCCCTCAGCTCTCTCTTGACCATGTACCCTCAGACCCGCGGTCCGCTGCGGCCCTTTCGAAGCGGCCCCCGCGAATCAGCGGAACGCTTCAACCCCCTTCGACGTGTCGTTGTACCCTGCTTCGCCCGGAAGCGGCAATCTTGCCGGTTAACCAAAAGTGAAGACTGCGGCGGCACTTTAGCGGCGGTTTCCCGTGCATGAATAAGCATCGCTCGGCTCTTTCCATTGACGCCCATAAAATCCCATGCTATCCCATAAATGCCCGTTCGGTGAGTAAGTGGGGGAGGTTGGCCGCGCTCCTTTAGAGGCCACGGGGGGATCTGCGCCACCTCTCCCACCATTTTTCGGCGGGGCTGCACCTAAAGCTCTTGAAGTCGTTCCGCGTCGGCTCTGGTGCGTGAGGGGGAGATGGACCAGTTTGTGTCGGCATTCACCAATAAGATCGACACCAAAGGCCGCGTTTCGGTCCCGGCTTCTTTCCGCACGATTCTCGCCAAAGACGGCCTCGACGGCATCTACTGCTATCCTTCTCTCGACGCGCCCGCGCTCGACGCCGGCGGCCAGCGCCTGGTCGACAAGATCAACGCCCTCGTCGAGGACCTCGCACCTTATTCCGACGAGAAAGACCAACTGGCGACCGCTCTGTTCGGCACCAGCGAGATCCTTTCCATCGATCAGGACGGACGCACCATTCTCCCTGAACGCTTGCGCGAGCATGCCGGCATCTCCACGCACATCACTTTTGTCGGGCTTGGCGAGAAGTTTCAGATGTGGGAGCCGAAGCGTTTCGAAACGCATCTCGCGGGGGCGCGCCAGAAAGTGCGCGACCTACGCAAACTACTCGGCGCGGGGCGTCGCGGAAGCGGCGGGCCAGAGGGAGCACGGGAATGATGGCGGGTCGCGGCAGCACGGCTGCCGCCGGCGGACCGGCCCGCCACATTCCCGTGATGCTCTCCGAGGTGCTGGCGGCGCTTGAGCCGAAGGACAGCCAGACCATCGTCGACGGGACGTTCGGGGCCGGCGGCTACAGCCGGGCCATCCTCGACCGGGCAAACTGCAAGATCATCGCCATCGACCGCGATCCGGAAGCCTTTCGCCTGAGCGGCCAGCTTGCGGAAGACTATCCAGGGCGATTGCTGGCCGTGCTCGGCCGCTATAGCGAGATGGAAGCGCTCGCCGCGAGCGAAGGCTTCGCCGCGGTCGACGGCGTGACGCTCGATCTCGGCGTCTCCTCCATGCAGCTCGACGAGCCTGCCCGCGGCTTCTCCTTCATGCAGGAGGGCCCCCTCGACATGCGCATGGGGCAGGGGGGCCCTACTGCGAGCGACATCGTCAACGCCCTGAGCGAGCAAGAGCTCGCCGAGATCCTCTTCAAGCTCGGCGAGGAGCGGCGCGCACGCGCCATCGCCAAGGCCATCGTGGCGCGGCGCGCCGAAGCGCCGATCACCACGACGGCCGAGCTTGCCGCCATCGTGGAACGCGTGCTCGGCCGTAAGCACGACGATAAGAAGCACCCCGCCACCCGCACCTTCCAGGGCCTCCGCCTCTATCTCAACGATGAGCTTGACGAGCTTGCCAAGGGCCTGTCAGCCGCCGAGCGCCTGCTCAGGGCCGGCGGGCGTCTTGCCGTCGTCACTTTCCATTCGCTCGAGGACCGGATCGCCAAGCGTTTCTTCTTGAGCCGCAGCGAGCCTCCGCCGCGTGCCTCGCGCCATCTGCCGGAGGCGGCAGGCGAAATATTTGCCCCGAGCTTCCGGCTTCTTAACCGGCGTCCGTTAGAACCGAATCAGGCCGAGATCAGACGGAATCCTCGTGCCCGCTCGGCCCGCCTCAGGGCCGCCGAACGCACCGAGGCTCCCGCGCATCCTCTCGACCTGGCCGCGCTCGGGGTGCCGCGGCTTGGCTTTTGCATGTGAAGATCGGCTTCAGTTCGCGAGTTCCAAAATGCTGCGTTTCGTCAATATCTGTCTCGTCCTCGGCCTCGTCGCGCTGGCTTATGTCATCTATCAGATGAAATACGAGTCGCGCGCCCTTGACGCCGAGATCGCCACCCTCGGCAAACAGATCGACGAGGAGCGCGATGCGCTCGCCGTGCTGCGCGCCGAATGGAGCCTGCTCAATCGCCCTGAACGCATCGAGCGGCTCGCCCAGAAATATCTGAAGCTCGCGCCGGCGAAGCCCGCTCAGCTCGTCACCATCGACACGGTGTCCGACCGCGATTTCGACCGCACCCGCTTGGAGGCTCCCGCGCCTGCCGTAGCGGAAGCCACGGCGCCGAAGCCGGTCAAATCGGCCGGCAAGAAACCGGCGTCCGTCGCCAACGTGCCTGCGGCGGAGACGGCGCCGGCTTCCGCGCCATGGCCTGAAGCGGAAATCGTGACGCCGGTTCAAGCCTCTGCCCAGTAACCCGCCAAGCTCCGTGTCCGACACCGCCAGACCAGATGCCGCCACAGCCCGCGCCGAGCGGGCCTATCTTGCGCGCAGCCGCTACAGGTTCCGCCTCGCCTGTCTCGGCTTCGCGCTGGCCTTTCTGATGATCGGCGGCCGCCTCGTGACGCTCGGCTTCGCCGGCACCGGGCCCTCCCCGGGCGGGCTCTACGACATTTCCTCGACCGTGCATCGTCCCGACATTGTCGATCGGACCGGAAGGCTGCTTGCCACCGACATCAAGGGCGCGACGCTTTACGCCGATCCGGCGCGCGTGATCGACCAGGACGAGCTGGTCGAGCAGGTGACGAGCGTGCTGTCCGACGTCAATGCCAAGGCGCTCCGCGCCAAGCTCAAGGCCGGCGGCCGCTTCGTCCGCATCAAGCGCGAGCTGACCCCGAAGCAGCAGGAGGAGATCCACGAGCTTGGGCTCCCCGGTCTCGCCTTCATCGAGGAATATCGCCGCGTCTATCCGATGGGCGCCACCGCCAGCCACGTCGTCGGCCTGGTCGACGTGGACAATAAGGGCCTCGCCGGCATCGAGAAATTCATCGACGATAATCCGCAGCTCACCATGAGCGGCGACGAGGCGGTGACGATCTCACTCGATCTCGGCGTGCAGCATGTGCTGCGCGAGGAGCTTGGCCGTGCGGTCAAGACCTATCGCGCCAAGGCCGCGGCCGGGATCGTCATCGATGTGCATTCCGGCGAGGTGCTGGCGCTCGCCTCGCTTCCTGACTACGACCCCAATCGCCGCGAGCAGGCGCTCGACAAGGACCGGCTGAACCGCATCTCCTCCGGCGTCTACGAGATGGGCTCGGTGTTCAAGGTGTTCACCGTCGCGGGCGTCCTCGACTCGGGGCTCGCTTCGATGCGTTCGAGCTACGACGCCTCGAGCCCGATCCATTATGCCTCCTTCACCATCGACGACTTCCACGGCCAGCATCGGCGCTTGAGCGTGCCCGAGGTCTTCACCTACTCCTCGAATATCGGCGCGGCGAAGATGGCGCTGCAGATGGGCGTCGACCGCCACCGCGCCTTTCTCAAGAAGCTCGGCCTGATGACCAGGGTCCCGACCGAGCTCGGCGAGAGCGCCGCCCCGATCATCCCGGCGCATTGGCAAAAGCTGAACACCATGACCATCGCCTTCGGCCACGGCATGTCGGTGACGCCGCTTCAGCTTGCCGCCTCCACGCTGCCTCTCGTCAATGGCGGGATCGCCGTCACCCCCACCTTCCTGCCGCGCTCGCGCGAGGACGGCATGAGCGGCGGCCAGAGGGTGCTGAAGCGTGACACCAGCACCGCGATGCTGAAGCTGATGCGCCTGAATGTGCTGAAAGGCACCGCCAAGCGCGCCAATGCCGACGGCTATCGCGTCGGCGGCAAGACCGGCACGGCCGAGAAGGTGGTCGGCGGCCGCTATTCGACCTCGGCGCTCCTGACGAGCTTCCTTGCCGCTTTCCCCACCGACGCCCCGGAATATGTCGTCCTCGTCATGCTGGACGAGCCGCAGCGTGTGGCGGAATCGAGCAATCAGGCGACGGCCGGCGTCAATGCCGCGCCCACGGCCGGCAAGATCATCGAGCGGATTGCGCCCATCCTCGGCGTGGCGCCGCGGCTCGAGGACGAGCAGCGCAAGTTTGACGCCAAGGTACTCGCCTCCTATTAAAAGACGCCCGCCCATCAAGGGGTTGGCCGGGTCCTTGAGCTTCAAGGAAACGCCGCTTTTCGGGGCGCATGTGGGACGATGACTCTGGGTGAGCTGTTCGGCCGGGACGCGAAGCTGCCTGCTGGCGCAGCGCGCGTGCCGATCACGGGCCTTGCGGCTGACAGCCGCGAGGTCAAGCCCGGCTATCTGTTTGCGGCGTTGCCCGGCGTGAAGACCGACGGCGCGCGCTTCATCGAGGATGCCTTGCAGCGCGGCGCGGCAGCGATCCTCGTGGCGGAAGGCGCCGTGCCCGCTTCGACCTCTGCGGCGATCATCGAGGACAGCGATCCGCGCAGGCGCCTGGCTTTGATCGCTTCGCGCTTCTTCGGCCTCCAGCCCAAGATTGCGGTCGCCGTCACCGGCACCAACGGCAAGACCTCGGTCGCCTCCTTCCTGCGCCAGCTCTGGGCAGGGCAGGGCTTCAAGGCGGCGAGCCTCGGCACGGTCGGCGTCGTCAGCCCCAGCGGGACGCAAATCCTCAAGCACACGACGCCCGACCCGATCGAGCTGCACGCGATCCTCGCGGCCCTTGCCGGAGACGGCGTGACGCATCTCGCGCTCGAAGCTTCGAGCCACGGCCTGCAACAGCGCCGCGTCGACGGCGTCACGCTCGCCGCCGGCGCCTTCACCAATATCTCCCGCGATCATTTGGACTATCACGCGAGCTTCGAGAATTATTTCGCGCAAAAGCTTCGCCTGTTCACCGAGCTTCTGCCGCAAGGCGCTGGCGCCGTGATCGATGTCGACAGCGAAGCGGGCTTGCGCGTGGCTTCGGTGGCGGAGGGACGCAGGCTCAAACTCATCTCGGTCGGACAAGCCGGCAAGGCCTTGCGGCTCGTCTCTGCCGAGCTTGACGGCTTCGGCCAGATCCTCGTCATCGAGCATGCGGGCAAGCGGCTTCGCGTGCGCCTGCCGCTGGTCGGCGCCTTCCAGGCGTCCAACGCGCTCGTCGCCGCAGGCCTGGCGATGGCGACCGGCGCGGAGGCAGCCACAGTCCTGCCGATGCTGGAATCGTTGCAGGGCGCGCGCGGCCGCCTCGATCTTGCCGGCACGGCGCGGGCTGGCGCTCCAATTTTCATCGACTATGCCCACACGCCCGATGCGCTCGCCAAGGCGCTCGACGCGCTGCGCCCTTATGTGGAGAACCGGCTCGTCGTCGTGTTCGGCTGCGGCGGCGACCGCGACAAGGGCAAGCGGCCCGAGATGGGAAGGATCGCAGCCGCCAAGGCCGATCTTGCCATCGTCACCGACGACAATCCGCGCAGTGAAAACCCCGCCGCAATCCGGCAGCAAATCTTGAGCGCGGCACCAGGCGCCGTCGAGATCGGCGACCGCGCCGCGGCAATCGCCGACGCCGTCGCCAAGCTCGAGCGGGGCGATGTGCTGCTCGTCGCCGGCAAAGGCCACGAGACGGGTCAAACCATCGGGACGACCGTGATCCCCTTTTCCGATCATGACGCGGTTGCAGCCGCGCTGAAGCAAGGAGCGCG
>JALHTP010000127.1 GCA_022865725.1 Methyloceanibacter sp.
CGCACTATATCTCAATGAGGCGTTGTAACATTAATAGACATAAGCCGATCCCCGATTCAGAGATCGTCACACTCGCTGATCACCGATGTCCATGGAAGGTGGGATCACAACGACGCTTACGGACGAACGCGATCATCGTAAGTTTAAACACGGTTGAGGATGTAGTGGCGCGCGGACCGGCAACATACAAGCAAGCGGATGTGACGCGAGCCCTTCGTGGGGTCGCTGCCGCTGGTGTTCAGGTCGCGCGCATTGAGATTGATGCACGCACCGGCAACATTGTCATGTTGACGCCTCGCGCCCCTAACGTGCCGGATGGGCCCTACGATATGTGGAAGGCTGAGAGCAGTGCGCGCTAAGATTTCTGGGATCAACACTGTGCGTAAGCGGCTCGCTGATGGTTCGATCCGAATTTACTACTATCGTCGCGATACAGGGTCACGGCTGTGCGGCAAGCCTGGCTCGCCGGAGTTCATCGCCTCATACGCAAGAGCGGAAAAGACGCTCACTGAGCGTCATACAGGGTTATGCGCTGGCCTAATCCACACCTTCCTGACCTCGCCTGAATTTATGAACAACCTCCAGCCCACAACTCAGAAAGAATGCCGCCGAATTTTGATGGCGATTGAAGGCAAGTTTGGGCGCGCACCAATCATCGCTATGGCCGATTCCCGATTCGCAGGTGATGCGCTTGAATGGCGCGATGAGATCGCGGCCACCAAGCCGCGTGAAGCGGACAACAAGATGATTGTTTTCGGGAGGCTTTTATCTTGGGCGAAGAAGCGCCACCTCATTTCTGCGAACGTCCTCGAAGGCTATGAGCGCATCTATCGCAGCGACCGTTCTGAATTGATTTGGCTCCCCGAACACACCTTAGCCCGCATTCCCCCGATGAACCACTGAGTTGCTGCCGGCCTTGGCCGATTCAGATATAAGATTCAGCAGCTTATCTCATTGGATCGAGGGCAATCATGGCGCACCCAACGGGTGAATCGGAATCCGACGCCCCCCGGCTCAATTTCGACCGCCGACTGAAGCTCGAGTTCCACGGCTCCAGCGTCACCTCCGATGCAGGATTGCTGGCCTATCGCGAGCTGGATGACGTCCTCGGCCTGATGGTAATCGCGGGGCAAAATCTGGCTGATGGACGCACGGGCAGGAACGGTCGGCATGATCTGATCGGGATGCTGCGGCAGTCTGTGTTCGGTCGCCTTGCCGGATACGAGGACGTGAACGACGCCGACCGGCTGGCGCGGGACCCGGCCATGCGTTGGGTTGTCGGCGGCAGGGCGGCCCACGACTGTGCTGCATCCGCCAGTCAGATGGGGCGCTTCGAGACGGAGTGGCTCGCTAGTAATGAGAACCTTGTCGTGCTCGCCGATCTCTCCGGGCAGTGGATCGACCGCGTTCATGGCCGGCAACCGCCGAGGACAATTGTTCTCGACATGGATTCGAGTGTGAGCCCGACCTATGGCGACCAGGAAGGTACCGCCTACAACGGTCACTTCGCCTGCACCTGCTATCATCCATTGTTCGTGTTCAATCAATTCGGCGATCTGGAACGGTCCGCGCTGCGTTCGGGCAACGTCCATAGTGCGGACGGTTGGAAGGACGTGCTCGAACCGGTCGTGGCCCGCTATCGCGGCAAGTTCAAGCGTCGCTACTTCCGCGCCGATGCCGCCTTTGCGAATCCTGAGGTCTACGAGTTCCTGGAGGCCGAACGCTACAAGTACGCGATCCGGCTGCCTGCCAATCAGATTCTTCAACAGAGGATCGGGTATCTGCTCAAGCGCCCTGTTGGTCGTCCTCCGAGCGAGGTGCGACGGTACTACGCCAACTTCAGCTACCAGGCGCAAAGCTGGAAGACACCGCGCCGCGTGGTGGCGAAGGTCGAGTGGCACCCGGGCCAGCTTTATCCAACGGTTGGATTCAGCGTCACCAACCTGTCACGCCCGGCGGAGCGGGTCGTCGCCTTCTACAACAAGCGCGGCACGGCAGAACAACACATCAAGGAAGGCAAGAACGCCCTCAAGTGGACACGGCTGTCATGCTGCTCCTTCGCCGCCAACGCCGTCCGGCTTCAGCTTCATGCGCTGGCCTACAATCTCGCCAACTTCATGCGGACGCTGGCTCTACCGGAGGCGGTCAAGCGGTGGTCGCTGACGAGCCTGCGGGAGAAACTGGTGAAGATCGGCGCCAAGGTCGTGCGCCATGGCCGCTACGTCATCTTCCAGATGGCCGAGGTCGCAGCGCCGAGGGAATTGTTCCAGGAAATCCTGCGGCTGATCGACGGACTGCGACCAAGACCGGCCCCAGCGTAGGATTGGGACGGTCGGATGCGTCATCACGACGGGAGGAGTGTGTCTGAATGACGAGGAAAAGGGCCAAACCGGTGGATCAAACGTCGTTTGGGATGCCGGGGACGACGGAAACGCCGAGAGCACTACGCAGCCCGCCCATGGCTACCGGGGAACCCCGCCGTCTGCTATCGTCCACGCCGTTCCAGAGTTCATCTGGGGAATGTCGGCCTAGGTCATGAACAGACTTTTGAGATTCGCTCTCGCGGTTGTGGTCTGCGTACAGCCTGCGGCTGTTCATGCTCAAGCGAGTTTCCCTACCCAGCCGCCGACAAACCCCATACCGGGGCAGACAAGCCCCAGTATCCCGGGGAAAGGAAACCCCATTCCGCCCGCACAGTCGCTTGCGCCGACGCCGTCGATATGCGGCGCCGGAGGCGAAGGAGTACGCGTTTGCAACAGTGACTTTCAATCATGCAGCAGCATTTGCGCCGCGTCGGTGTTCGACCCTAACGCAGATACGTCGGC
>JALHTP010000128.1 GCA_022865725.1 Methyloceanibacter sp.
CAGGCCTCCAACGATCAGCTGGAGAAGATCCTCTCTTATATCGACATCGGCAAGAAGGAAGGCGCCAAGCTCTTGACCGGCGGCAAGCGGCTCGCGCTCAACGGCGAGCTGGCCGAGGGCTATTACATGGAGCCCACGGTGTTCGAGGGCAACAACAAGATGCGCATCTTCCAGGAGGAGATTTTCGGCCCGGTGCTGTCGGTGACGCCCTTCGACGACGAGGACGAGGCGCTTTCCATCGCCAACGACACGCTGTACGGCCTCGGCTCCGGCGTGTGGACCCGCGACATCAACCGCGCCTATCGCATGGGCCGCGGCATCCAGGCCGGCCGGGTGTGGACCAATTGCTACCACCTCTACCCGGCGCATGCGGCCTTCGGCGGCTATAAGAAATCGGGCATCGGACGCGAGACGCACAAGATGATGCTCGACCATTACCAGCAGACCAAGAACATGCTGGTGAGCTATAGCCCCAAGGCGCTCGGCTTCTTTTAGAGGCCCGGGGTTCTCGCGGTGTCATTCCCGCGCAAGCGGGAATCCAGTAGCCCCAGTGGAGACTATCAACTCCGACAGGGGTTACTGGATCGCCCGGTCAAGCCGGGCGATGACAAGGGTGGTGATGATGGTTGAAAGAGTCCTCGCCACTGACGCCGCGATCGATCTGATCGAGCGCCTGCGCACGAAGCACGGGCCGCTGATGTTCCATCAGTCCGGCGGCTGCTGCGACGGCTCGGCGCCCATGTGCTACCCCGACGGCGAGTTCCGCATCGGCGGCAACGACGTGCATCTCGGCGAGATCGGCGGCTGTCAGGTCTATATGGACGCCGACCAGTTCGACTATTGGAAGCACACCCAGCTCATCATCGACGTGGTGCCGGGCCGCGGCTCGGGCTTCTCGCTGGAAGCGCCGGAGGGGTTGCGCTTCCTGACGCGGAGCCGCGTCTTCACCGACGCCGAGGTGGACGCGCTGGCCGGAGCCTGAACGCCTTACGGCCAGAGCGACACAACGACATAGGCGCCCACAACCGTGGCCATCAGCAAGGTCGCGAGCCAGCCTAGGACTTTCAGCCAGAGCGGCAGCCCAAGCGCCGGGTCGGTCTTGCCGGAGACCGTCAGCATCATCGCCGCCATGATAGGCACCGAGACGACGCCGTTCAGCACCGCGGCCCAGAACAGCATGGCGATCGGATCGATGGAGGTGGTGGCGAGCGCCGCGCCGCCGAGCGTCGCCGCTCCGATGATCGCGTAGAATCCGAGCGCGCGGCTGGCCGGAAGCTCGAGGCTCCCGCGAATGCCGAAAGTCTCGGCGACGGCGTAAGCCGCGGAGCCGGCGAGGATCGGCACGGCGAGCAGCCCGGTGCCGATGATGCCGGCGGCAAAGAGCGCAAAAGTCAGCTCGCCGGCGATCGGCCGCAACGCGTTGGCGGCCTGCGCGGCGGTCTCGATCCTGGTGACGCCGTGGGCGCCCAGCGTCGTGGCGGTGGTGACGATGATGAAGAAGGCGATGCAGTTGCAGACGAACATCCCGATCCAGGTATCGAGGGCGATGTGCTTGAAGGCGTCCTCGCGCGAGCTCACACCCGCGCGGTATTTGGCGCGATGACTGAGACGCGATTCCTCCGCTTCCTGCGAGGCCTGCCAGAAGAACAGATAGGGGCTGATCGTGGTGCCGAAGATCGCCACGACCATCAGCAGGAAATCCCGGTCGAGCGAGAGAGACGGCAGAAAGGTGGAGTGCAGGACTTTGCCCCAAGGCACATCGACGGAGAAGGCCGTCGCGACATAGACGAATAGCGTCCAAGTCAGGAATTTCAGATAGCCCGCATAATTGTGATACGGCACGAGGATCTCGCCCACCAGGCAGACGAGCCCGAACGCCGCGGCGTAGAGCAGCGCCCAGCCGCCGATCACGAGGCGCAGCACATCGCCCATCGCGGCGAGATCGGCGGCGATGTTGACCGTGTTGGCAACGACCAGCAGCGCGACGAGAAAGAGCAGCACGGGCCGCGGTAGTTTGCCGGCGATATTGGCCGCGAGCCCCCGCTTCGTGTGCCAGCCGATCAATCCGCTGATCAGCTGAATCGCCGCCATGGAGGGCAGCGTCAGTAGCATGATCCAAGTCAGCGAATAGCCGAACTGGGCGCCGGCCTGCGAATAGGTGGCGATACCGCTCGGATCGTCGTCCGCAGCACCTGTGGTCAGGCCCGGGCCAAGCGCTCCCCAGACCCTCCGCACGATCGTCTTGATGGGCGGCACTCAGTCATCCTCGACAATATTATCGGCCGGCCTTAGCAAGGCGCCAATGCGCCAACGGGCAGGCACCGGCACGCAACAGTATAGCGCGCCGCTCTCGAAAGTACGGATAACGGATTTATCGTCGGCTATCGCGCGGCGGCGAAGACCTTCATCGCCGGCCTGACAGGAACAGATCGACGTTTCGCAGCCAAGACGGTAGCGCGCTAGATTTCGCGGTCCTGGATCTGACCGGCTTCGCGGGCTTCGTCTCCTCAGCCTGCGTGACTTCCGGAGCGGCTTTCGTCTCTTGCAAGCAGTTGGGGCCTTTGCCCTCCGACACGCCAGCCTTCAGGGCTGACGTGCCGGGGCCACAAAAGGGTTGGTTTCGACCCCTCGACTGTTTTTCTCCACGCATTTGTCCAGCCGGTCGAACGCGACCGTGCTCTGGTCGAGCGGGACGCGGATTGTCGCGCCCGCCGCCACCACATTCAAGGCGCTTGCCGTACGAAGGCCCGCGGCGAATTTCTTGTCCGTGACGTCCATCGAGACCGAGTTCGGCTCTGCGGCGACCTCTGTGTCGAAGCTGAGCGGTCCAAGGTTCATCTTCACGGCATATTGCTTACCGCGATCGAGCTTCCAGTTCGGCGATTCGAGCTCGAGAGTCAGGCCGTCGCTGGTGTGCACGAAACTCGCCACGATGCCGTCTTGCAGGGGGCGGTTGATGGCGCAGCGCTCGAATTTGTCGGCCTTGAAAATGGCCTAGATCTCCCAGGGCCCGATATTTTCCGACTTGCTCTCCTCGGCGGCGAGCGCCACCGCCGGCAAAGCGACAGAACCGACCGCAAACGCAGCCAGCCATGCACTCTTTCGGATGTTACGCGCAGGCGAGGTTCCGGTCTTAGCAGTCATTGCTCTGACCCCCGTCGATGGTGTTGGAAGACGCAACGCGTTGTAATGAAGGTAAAACGCGGCAGCCTTGCGCTAGTTCCGCTTAAGACGCGGGCGAACCGTGCTCGCCTTCGCGGATTGGGGGTGCAGATGCTCTTCCAGGAGCCGCGCGTTCTTGCGGTTGGCCTTGAACACGAAATCGAAAAGATCGCCGACGAAGGGAATGGCGCCGACCACGAAATCCACGCCGACATTGCCGAGCATGCGCGTCAACATGAGCTTCGAGGCGCCGGTCTGCCAGGCATGGTGGACGATCAGCAGCGCAATGGCGCTGGTGAGCAAATCGCCCAGGCCAGGAAAGAGACCAAGCACCGAGTCCATGCCGAAGCGAAGCTTGGTGCCGGGCACGCCGAAGCGGTCGTCCATCATGCTGGCGAGCCACTTCACCTGGGCGAGCCGCTCCTCGTGGCTCATCCCGGCGGTGAGATCGTGGAGATACTCCGCCGATGCTCGTCCGCGCGCCCACGCGCTCTGCCCGCTCAGGCCAAAAGTCTCCGTTCGACCGGTCATTGTGCTCCTTCGCCTCACATCTTGTCCGCGCCGGATATGGTGACTTGGCGCCCAGCATCAAGGCCTGAGCCGAACGCGCGCTGACCCTCCGCCATTCCAGGTGCTCCACGCGCCGGCCATCACGCGCCCTCACGCGTCCTCTCCGGATTGTGTTCGGAACTGCTCGCATTGTGGCTGGCGTCTCTCTTCGCCTCCCCCGACAATCGAGTTGTTGAAGAGACGAAAAGCCAGATGCAACGCGAGACATGCGACGTTCTCATCATCGGCGGCGGCAACGCCGGGTTCGGCGTCACCGTGCCGACCCGCGCCGCCGGAATGAAGGTCGTCATGGTCGAGGCGCGCGATCTCGGCGGCACCTGTCCGAACCGGGGCTGCACGCCGAAAAAGGTGCTGGTCGCGGCGGCGCATGCGCTGCATGAGATCGGCCAGGCGCATGTCCACTGCATCAGCGTAGGCAAGCCGGTGCTCGACTGGGGCGCCCTGATCGACCGCGAGAAGGAGTTGATCAGCGGCATCCCGGACTCCCTTGCCGAGACTCTGGAGACCCGCGGCGTCGAGTTCATCCGCGACCGCGCGAAATTCGTGGGCGCGAACGAGGTCGAGGCAGGCCGGCGCCGCATCGAGGCGAAGCACATCGTCATCGCCACGGGCTCCAAGCCAAGGCCGCTCCCGATCGAAGGCGCGGAGCTGATGATCACCTCCGACGAGGTCTTGAGCGAGCGGGAGCGGCCGCAAAGCGTGGTGTTTATCGGCGGCGGCGTCATCGCGCTCGAATTCGGCCATGTCTATGCCCGCGCAGGCACCAAAGTGACCATTCTCGAAGTTCTGCCGCGGCTCCTGCCCGCGCTCGACGAGGACGCGGTCGAAGAGGTGCGCAAGGAGAGCGAGCGGATCGGTATCAAGGTGCATCCCGGCGTCACGGTGCGGCGGGTGGAGACGGCGGGCGGGCGGCTCCGTACAATCTTCGAGGACGGCGGCAAGGAGCACGCGGTCGAGAGCGACCGGGTGGTCAACGGCGCCGGCCGCATCGCCAATGTCGCCGAGATCGACCTCGATGCGGGCAAAATCGCCCATGACGGCTTCCGCATCGCCGTCGACGATTACCTCCGCTCGAAAACCAACCCTGCCGTCTATGTGTGCGGTGACGTGACCGCCTCGCCGCAGCTCTCTCCCGTCGCCACCTATGAAGGGCGCCTGGTCGGCCGCAACATCGTCGAGGGCGCCAAGCACAAGCCCGACTACGCGGGCCTTCCCTCCTCGGTCTACACGGTGCCGGCTCTGGCGACTGTCGGCCTCTCCGAGGCCAAGGCCAAGGAGCAGGGGCTGAAAACCCGCGTTCAGGTCAACGACATGGAATATTGGTTCTCGACCAGGACCTTCGCCGAGACGGTGGCATGGTCCAAGATCATCGTCGAGGAGGACACCGACCGCGTCGTCGGCGCGCATCTCGTCGGCCATGCCGGCGAGGAGCTCATCAATGTGTTCGGGCTTGCCATGAAGCACGGGATCACGGCGACCGAGATCCGCGACTTCGTGTACGCCTATCCGACCTTCTCAGCCGACATCAAGTCCATGCTGTAGGGCGGATCACTCCCCTAGCGTCATACCGGCGAATGCCGGTATCCAGAAAATAAGCGCGCATTTACAGCTGGATTCCGGCTTCCGCCCGAATGACGGAGATGAGGCTTGCGGCTACTCCGCTCCGGCTTTCGCCGGCATGGCAGCCGAGACGATATGATCGAGCATGGCCTTGGCGATCTCGTGCTCGCCCATCACCACCAAGCTCGCGCCGTGCCGCTTGAGGTAGTCGATCTCTTCCTCCGAATGGGCCCGCGCGATGATCGGGAGCCTGGGATTGATGGCGTGGGCCTGCTGCACCACCTGGCCGCCTTCGAAGGCGTCGGGGATGGCGACGAGGAGGCAGCGCGCTTCGTCGAGATTTGCCGCCGGGATCAAAGCGGGGTCGGCGGCATTGCCGGCAAGCGCCTCGATCCCTTCAGCCTTGAGCGCGGCGACCTCATCCTCGTTGTCCTCGATGACGAAAAGCGGCACGTTCCTATCGCGCAAGACCCGGCTGATGAAGCTGCCGACCCGGCCATGCCCGACCAGCACGACATGGTCCTTGAGGCTGGTCGGGCGAACCGGCTCGCGCATGGGGGTCGCCTCCTCCACGGCCGCCGCCGCAACGGCGGCTCCCTTCTCCCGTCTGGCAGCGTAAAAATCGAGCGCGGCAAACAGAAAGGGATTGAGGATGATGGTGCTGATGGCGGCGGCGAGAATGAGGTCGCGGCCCTCCTCGGGCAATATTCCAAGGCTTAAGCCCAGATTGGCCAGGATAAAGGAGAACTCGCCGATCTGCGCGAGCGAGGCTGAGATCATCATTGCGCCGGCGCGCGTGCGTCCGGAAAGGCGTGCCACGAGGTAGGCCGCAATCGACTTGCCGATCACGATGATGAGCACGGTCGCAAGCAGCGCTAGAGGCGCCTCGACGACGATCTTCGGGTTGAACAGCATGCCGACTGAGACAAAGAACAAGACGGCGAAAGCGTCGCGCAACGGCAGCGACTCGGTCGCCGCCTGCTGGCTCAGCCGCGACTCGCTCAGCATCATGCCGGCGAAGAAGGCGCCGAGCGCCAGCGAGACGCCGAACAGCTCGGCTGCCGCGTAGGCCACGCCGAGCGCGATGGAGAGCACGGCAAGCCGGAACAGCTCGCGGCTTCCGGTATGGGCGACATAATGCAGGATCGCCGGGATCAGCTTCTTGCCGACCAGCAGCATGACGGCAACGAAGACTGCGAATTTGCCGAGCATGAGGGCGACGGTGCCGGCGATCACGGCGGTCTCGGGCGCGGGTCCCGTTCCCTGGAGCAGCCCGGCTAGAGCTGGCAAGAGCAGGAGCACGAGCACCATGAAGATGTCCTGCACGATCAGCCAGCCGACGGTGATCCGCCCGCGCTCGGTCTCGATCAGCCGCCTCTCCTGCAACAGCCGCAGCAACACGACGGTGCTCGCCACCGATAGCGCCACGCCGAAGATCAGCCCTGCGCCCGCGCTCCAGCCGAGCCACCAACCAAGCCCGATGCCCAGGGGTATTGCCACCAGGCCTTGCGCCAGAGCCCCGGGGATGGCGATGCCGCGGACCGACAGCAAATCCTTGAGCGAGAAGTGCAGCCCCACGCCGAACATCAGGAGAATGACGCCGACCTCGGCGAGCTGGTTGGCGATGTTCTGATCGGCGACGAAACCAGGCGTGAACGGCCCGATGACGATGCCTGCCACAAGATAGCCGACCAGCGGCGGAAGCTTGAAGCGATTGGCGAGGACGCCGAAGGCGAAGGCGAGCACGAGGCCGATCGCGATGGTCGATACCAGTGGCGGCACATGCGGCATGGCTACACCCTGACAATGAATGGCGCCGCCGACAATCCCTTAGCGCGCACCGGGCCGTAGCGTGCCAGGCCTTGGCATGCACCAAGCCTTGGCGTCCGCCGGGCGCCGCCTGATCTGCGACGGAGCGCTTGCCGGCTCGAACCCATGGCCGAGGCTGGCCTTGCCTAGCCCGGCATGCTTTAATGGCGTGGTGAGCGCGTTCGACTACAGGGCCCCCGCCGAGCTTTACGCAAGCGCGAGCAAGACCGGCAAGCGGCCCATGCGCTACACGCGCTTCAGGAGCGCCGCCGAGGCGATCAAATACGCCGTCGAGGAACTTCCGCCCGAGCTTCTCATCGGCAGCACGCTCGAGGTCAACGAGGAGCGATTCGATGGCTTTGGCATCCGCGCCCTCTATGACAGCGCGAGCTATCCCCTGCGGCGGCGGAAAAACGCTCATCTCCCCTAACAGCAATTGCGACTGATTTACCGCAAAACGCGGTTTTACTTGACATATTGCCGGCCGGCATCCATGTTCCGCTCACATTGATTGCTCGCGATCGCGCGTAGCTGCCGCACATCCGCGGCGCCTCATCCCGAGACAATTTCTCTTTCATCGTCTGTCCCCAGATAGCGCGTGGGGTGAGGCAAACGCCGTCCACGGTCTCGCTCGCGCATCCATGCGCCCGAGCCCGTTTTTGGCGCATAAGGATCTTTATCTAGTGACCATGACCACTTTCGACGGCCTCGGCCTCGTCGAGCCCCTTCGGCTCGCGCTCAAGGCTGAAAACTACTTGAAACCGACGCCCATTCAGGTGCGGACCATTCCGCTCCTCGCCGAGGGCAAGGATCTGCTCGGCATCGCCGAGACCGGAACCGGCAAGACGGCAGCCTTCGCGCTGCCCATCCTGCAGCGTCTTTCGCTGGAGCGTCTGCCGCGCACCCCAGGTGCGCCGCACGCGCTCATCCTCGCGCCGACCCGCGAGCTCGCCGGCCAGATCGCCGAGCGCTTCGGGGTCTATGGGCGCAGGCTGCCCTTGCGGACTGCCGTCATCTTCGGCGGCGTCAACCAGCATCACCAGGTGAAGGCTCTGAAGGCGGGCGTCGACATTTTGATTGCCACCCCGGGGCGCCTGCTCGATCTTTGCACTCAGCGCCATGTTCGGCTCGACAAGGTCTCCATCCTCGTGCTTGACGAGGCCGACCGCATGCTCGACATGGGCTTCATCCGCGACGTGCAGAAGATCGTCTCGCTGTGCCGGCGCGACCGCCAGACGCTTCTCTTCTCGGCGACCATGCCCCCACAGATCGCCAAGCTCGCCCATGACATCCTCAACGATCCGGTCCGTGTCGACATCACCCCGCCCAAGGTCGCGGTGGACCGCATCTCGCAGCGTGTGTTCTTCGTCGGGGCCAAGGAGAAGCGGGCGCTGCTCGAGAATCTTCTTACCGACCGGAGCATGGATCGTGTGCTCGTCTTCACCCGCACCAAGCGCGGCGCCGACCGCGTCTGCCGCAACCTCGTGCAGTCCGGCCTTTCCGCCGTCGCGCTGCATGGCAACAAAGCGCAGAACGCGCGCGTGCGTGCGCTCGAAGCCTTCCGCAGCGGCGAGGCGCGCATTCTCGTCGCCACCGACATCGCCGCGCGCGGCATCGACGTTCCCGGCATCTCGCATGTCGTCAACTATGAGCTGCCGAACGAGCCGGAGAGCTACGTGCATCGCATCGGCCGCACGGCCCGCGCCGGCGCGGAAGGCGCGGCCCTCTCATTCTGCGATCAAAGCGAGCGTCCATATCTTCAGGCGATCGAGCGATTGATGCGGTCGACTGTGAGCGTAGGCGAGCATCGGCTTGCCGTCACGCCGCCAGCGGCGCCAGCAGCGCGTTGGCAACGGCCGCACGGCGAGGCCGCCGCGCCGGCCAAACCCCGGCGCAACCGGCCCCGCGGCCGCCGCTTCGCCGGCGTTCAGCGCTCCGCGCCAAGCTCTGCGAAGGGCGAGCGGGCTTTTCCGATTAGAGGAGATTTGAGATGAGCCAACCTCCTTCACGCAACTCCGCCGCAAGGCGCAATGCCGAGGCGCTTCTGAGCAAGACGCAAAAGCGGGAAGCGAGCTTCAAGCAAGACCAGGAGCGCGAGCATGAGGCCATGGCCCTTAAGACGGCGCGCTTGCGCGAGCTTCGTCTCGCCAAGGAGGCGGAAGACGAGAAGCTGAAAGCCGCGGCCCCGCCTTCCGCTCCGCGCGCTGTCAAGCCGCGGCGGTCGAAGCAGACTTAGGTTTCCCCCTTTGAACAGCGAGTAGCGAAGATGGCCTTCAAGCCCAATTACAACCAGCAGCGCGCGGACCGCAACCGGGCGAAGGAACAAAAGAAGCAGGAAAAGCGGAAACGTCTCGAAGAGGAGACGGCCAAGCGCAAAGCCGCGCGCGGCGATCAGCCGGACCCAGAAAAGACCCCGCAAGACAGCTAGACTAGAGACGAGCAAACGCCATGGCCAAGAAGCAGCCCCTCCCGAACGGCTTTGTCCTGTTCGACGTCATCTATGAAGACGGCACGCAAACCTCGAACCGCAAGGTACCGGCTGGCGAGCTTGGCGGGCTGGATGGGGACATGCCGGCACGCACCTTCGTCGAGGGCCAGGACCGCAAGATCGGCGAGATGTCCGGCACTCCCCGCGCGCGCATCAAAACGATTGTCCGCACACGCAAGGCTCGCGCCTCTTAGGCTTGCCGGCACGACGAATTTTCGTTGCCTGTTGCCGGTTTGCACCCCCAAAAATGCACCCGAA
>JALHTP010000129.1 GCA_022865725.1 Methyloceanibacter sp.
CGGGGAGGCTGAAATAGGCCACGCCCCCGATCAGGGTGATGAGGATGGAGATGACCGCTGCGAAGATCGGCCGGTCGATGAAGAAATGCGAGATATTCATCGACTAATGGCCGGACGCCGGTGGCGGCGAGGCCGGCTGTGAGAAGGTCGGCGCTCCGACGGTGCCCTGCTCGGGCGTGACCTTGCCGCCCGGACGCGCGCGCAACAGCCCGTTGATGACGATTTGATCGTCGGCGGTGATGCCGGTCCTGATCACGCGGAGATTGTCGTCGGTGACGGGTCCGAGCTCGACCGGCTTCGGCACCACCGTGCCGTCGGGCGCAACCGTGAACAGCATCTTGACCGACTGGTCGGTCACCACCGCGGCATCGGGCACGAGCAGGGTGGGACGGCGCTGCGACATCGGCACGCGCACGCGGCCGAATTGTCCCGGCGTGATGAACAGATCGGGGTTGGCAAAGGCGGCCCGGACGCGGATCGTCCCCGAGGAGCGGTCATATTGATTGTCGACGAAATCGATGGCGCCCTTCAGCGGCCAGTCCTTCTCGTCCATCAGCTGGCCTTGCACCTCGACCGCGTTGTCGCGCGGCGACTTGATCTCGCCCCTTTGCACCAGGCGCTTATAGGTCATGCCGTCGCCCTCGCTCACATTGAAGCTGAGCCAGATCGGATCAAGCGAGACGATGGTGGTCAGCAGCGTGGTGGTGCCACCGATCCCGCCCTGGATGAGATTGCCGACGCTCACTTCATGCCGGCCCATGCGGCCCGAGACCGGCGCGGTCACCCGCGTGTAATCCAGATTGAGCTGCGCCTGGTTGACCGCGGCGATCGCTGCGTCGCGCGACGCGGTGGCGATGTTCACCTGGGCGACCCGCTCGTCAAAGGTCTCTTTCGTGGCGTAGTCGTTCTTGCGGAGCTGGGCGGTCCGATCGAGCTGGGCCTGCGCCAGCTGAAGCTGCGCTTCGTTCTGCGCCTGCTGCGCCTTGGCGGTTTGCAGCGCCAGCTCGAAGGGACGCGGCTCGATGACGAACAGGAGGTCGCCCTTCTTCACCAGCTGGCCGTCGGTGAAGTTGATGGATTCGAGATAGCCGCTGACCCGCGGGCGCACCTCGACCGACTCCCGCGCCTCGAACTGGCCGGTGAAATCGCTCCACTCCTCGAGTTCTCTGACCAGAGGTTTGGCGACCGTGACGGTCGGGGCCGGCGGCGCGGTCGCCTCAGTCGGGGCGCCGCGCCAAAAGCCCCAATAGCGATAGCCGAACGCGGCGAGCGCGATGATCAGGAGCAGCAGGACAAGGCGCGTGCCGCCGCCCATGCCCGGCTTGACTTGCACGGCCGGCTTGCGCTGAGGCGCCTCTTGGGTCTTGCGCGCCTCAGTGTCGCTCTCGGTCCCGGTCGAATCCGACTCCTCGTCGGGCACTTCGTCGCGGCCTCTGCCGCCGTTCCGGTTTCGCTTCTCGATCATGGCCGCGTCTCATGTCGGGCTATCAAGGCCCATCTGTGCCGCCAGCCATTTGGTTGCAAGGGCGGTCTGCGAAGACGCTACCCCAAAGCTGGCTGAAAACGCGAGCGGCAATGACCGATAGCACCAAGGATTCGCCAATAGTCCCGCGGCAAAGCGCGTCAATTGAGCCCATCTCACGGAAATTTGCGGGGGCCGGAGCCCTGCCAGGGCGCACCTGCCACGCCACTGATTCGCCCTCCTCGCGGACGCTTACCAATTGTAGCGGGGCCCGCATCGGTCACCACGCCCCCTGCGCCAAAATCCTGGCGACTGAATTTATCGCTTGTCGTATCGTGCGTCGACGTCGGAACGGCGATGTCCGCGCAAGATCAGTGAGGAAGCGTCAGCGTGCCATGAGAGTTCAGACTTCGACCGGGAATTATCGTTTTGCCTGGCTGCTGGCAGCGGGCCTCATGCTCCTCCTTACCGCGCCTTCGATCGGTGCGGAAGGGAGCGCCGTCGCCAAGGCCGCCGCCTGGCGGATCGGCGACCAGCTGAGCCTCGCCGGCCTGCTCTACGCGCAAGGCGGCGAGGAGGAGAATGTCAATGAGCTGCTTGACAGCATCAAGCCTTTAACCGAGGCGATGAAGATCGAGATCAAGCCCTTCCCGCCGCGCGGCGCCACGCCGGTGGAGACCTATGCCGAAGTGATCCAGTATCTCATCAAAGGGGACGGCGCGGAGATCGGCCGCCAGATCTCGGAGAAATTCGGCAAAGAAGCCGGCACGCTCTTCGAGGTCTCCGTCAAATCCAATCTCCTGATCCTGCTCTATGAGCCGGGCGACGATCAGGGCATCGGCTCCGTGATCCAGTCGCGCTGCACCGAGATTTCGCTTCCGAACAATCTATGGATCGACGTCGTCAACGCAGTGAACAAGAAAGCTTCGAAGGACGAGGTGAAGGACGCCGTGTTCAAGATGCATGACGACGTGGCGGCCTTTCTCAACCAACAGGCCCAGTAGGCGTGCTGGAGAACCGCAAGCGAGTTCACACGCTTTGGCTTGGGCGCGGCGCAGGAGATCGACAGCGCAGCCATGTCGCTCTGGATCAAATACCGCCAGCATGACGGCGAGCTGACCGGCGGGCCCCTCGACGGCGACCTCGACGCCTTCCGCTATATCAGCACCGGCGCCATCCTCTGTTTCTAACCGGCCGGGGAGTGGTGCCCAGGGGCGGATTCGAACCACCGACACGCGGATTTTCAGTCCGCTGCTCTACCAACTGAGCTACCTGGGCGTCTTAGGCAATTTGGGAGGCCGGGGCCTCACGGGAAGGCCTTGGCTTATAGAAAATCGCCTCTGCCCTGTCGAGACCAGGATCGCGCCCCTCGCCTTGAGCCCGCTGCCCTTCTATCCGTCGTCTTGCTCCGCGTCTTTCTCGACTTCCTCGCTCGAAACCGGCGCGCCGGGCACGGCATAGCGGCCATCGAGCCAGTGGCCGAGATCGATATCGGCGCAGTGCTTCGAGCAAAAGGGCCGGAACTCCGCCGACTGAGGCTTGCGGCAAATCGGGCATTTGAGGCGGCTGCCCGGTCCCTTCCCGGTCTTGCCAGTCCCGGTCTTGCGAGGTCCCTTCCCGGTCTTGCCAAGTCCCTGCCGCTCGCGCGCGCTCACTCGGTCTCCACCTCGGCCTTGGAGAGCCAGAGATGGCTCACGGGAAAGCCCTCGCCCTGGAGCAGGCTCACCACCTCGGTCAGCGGCAGGCCCACGACATTGGTATAGGAGCCCACCAGCTTCACCACGAACGATCCGGCGATGCCCTGGATAGCGTAGCCGCCGGCTTTGCCCTTCCACTCGCCGCTCGCGAGATAATTGCCGATCTCCTCGTTGGAGAGATTGCGGAACCTGACGCGCGTCTCGACCACCCGCTCGCGCCAGCGGTCGTCGGGGGTCAGCAGGCAGATCGCCGTATGCACGCGGTGCGCCCGGCCGCGCAGCATCCTGAGCGCGTCGCCCGCCTCATGCTCCAGCTCGGCCTTGCCGAGCACGCGCCGGCCGACGGCGACCACCGTATCGGCGGCAAGCACGAAGGCCTTGGCATAGTCCTTGTCGGCGCGGATCAGCTTCCTGGCGGCTTCGCATTTGGCGCGGGCCAGCCGCCGCACGATATGCCGCGGCACCTCGCCCTTGGTCACGCTCTCGTCGATCGTGGCGGGACGGAGCGCATCCGGCGTGATGCCCACCTGCTCGAGCAGCTGAAGCCGCCGCGGCGAGGCTGACGCCAGCACGAGCTTTGGCCTGAAGGCGCTCGGCGCCGCGTTGGTCCGCTGCGCGGCGCGCGCGGGCGGCGGCAGAGCCCTAGCCTTTTTCGGCTCAGCTCTAGCCTGCTCAGGCTTGGCGGGATCGGCCCGCCGCAGCCCGAGTTTACTTAAAGCGGTAAGTGATCCGTCCTTTAGTGAGATCATAGGGCGTCATCTCGACCAGAACCTTGTCGCCGGCAAGCACCCTGATGCGGTTCTTGCGCATTCGTCCCGCCGTGTGCGCGATGATCTCGTGTTCGTTCTCGAGCTTCACCCTGAACGTGGCGTTGGGGAGCAGTTCCGTGACCACCCCCGGAAATTCGAGCATCTCTTCCTTCGCCATAAGGCTCCTTCCGCATCGAAGTTCGGCGGACAATGGTCGCCCGAGCGCACAAAATCAAGGCCGATCATCCTCACCCTGAGGAGGCGCGGAACACGCCGTCTCGAAGGGGGAGGGCCGCATGCTTCGAGACGCGGCCTAAAGGCCGCTCCTCGGCATGAGGGATTCAGCATGATGCCCAGCGCAAATTTTCTCGCCGGGCTTCAGCCCGCGAGGAGCGCGTGACGCGTATTTGGCACCAATCAAGATAGCCATGAAGCCGTTCTTGTATTCACTGTTTCCTGAAGCCAACGCAATGCTGGACGAAAATCTCGAAATAGAAGGGTTGGAGCGAGCGGGCATGGAACCGCTACCATTTGAGTACCTCTCGCATGGTACCCGAGAGCAAATTGCGGTCATTGTACGTGTGGCCCTGGGGCGACTCCTAGCCAACCGCGGCACACCCATTCCTGTCTTGCTCGATGACGCGCTCGTATTTTCCGATGACAATCGCATTGAGCGGATGTTCGACGCGCTCACGCAAGCAGCCGAGAAACATCAGGTAATCGTGCTGACGTGTCGAGATCGGGTCTTTCAGTCGCTCGGGGCACGTCGGCTGCGCATAGAAGCCGAGTGACTTTAACCCGATTGGTCTTTCAAGGCGTGCTGCGCATCACGCGGCAGGCGTCCATGATCGGCTCGCTCCTGTCGCCGCCGAGGCCCAGGAATCCTTGGCCGGCCAGGGCCTGAGCCGTCGCCGCGCTGCCAAATTCAATCCCGGAGTGTCCTAAGTGCCACAGGTTTTTCCCGAGAAATCGCTATAGTCGATCCAGAAGAGACGGGAAAATGGGGGATTGAACTATGCGTGTCTTTATAGCTTGCGCGATCATTGTTACGGCGACGCTCAGCCTGGGCGGTTGTGTCGGTCATCACGAGAAGGCCGTCGTGTCTGAGCCCTTGAAGCTCGGTTAAGCGACGACGACGTAGGCGCCTAGTCTTCTACCACTGCAGTTGCCAGCCTCGGCCGGGGGACCCCTCGGCCGAGGCTTTCTGCGCTTCTAGAGCGACAGACCCTGCTCTGAGGCCCCGAAGCACGCGCCCAAGCTACACGCCACCGGCCCCACTCAGAGGGAAGCGCTGCTTGATCTTGCGGAACAGCCCGTCGCGCAGACTGCGATAGGCGTCCATGATCTGGTCGCGGCTGCCTTCTGTCAGGGAAGGATCCTGCGTCGGCCAATACTCAACATCGACGGCGAAGCCCTGGGTGAGCTGTAGCGCCTTGTGGTGGGCCTGCGGCGAAAGGCTGACGATCAGATCGAAAGAGCTGTCGTTCAACTCCTCGAGCGATTTCGGCTTGTGCCGCGACAGATCGATGCCGAACTCCTCCATCACGGCCGCGGCGAACGGGTCGGGCGCGCCGGCGCGCACGCCCGCCGAGTCCACATAGATTCGCGCGCCGGCGAGATGCTTCAGGATCGACGCCGCGATCGGCGAGCGCACGGCGTTGCGGTTGCAGGCGAAGAGGACCGCGCCCGGCAGATCGCCCCCCTCCCCCAAGACATCAGCCCTTCCAGTGGAGCGCGCAGAGCAGCGTGAACAGGCGGCGGGCGGTGGCGATATCGACGGCGATCTTGCCCTTGAGCCGCTCTTGCAGCAGGCGGCTGCCTTCGTCGTGCAGCCCGCGCCGCCCCATGTCGATGGCCTCGATCTTGGAGGCGGGCTGGGTCTTGATGGCCTGGTAGTAGCTCTCGCAGATCAGGAAATAATCCTTCACCAGGCGGCGGAACGGCGAGAGCGACAGCATCACATGCTGGATCGGCTCGCGCTCGGTATCGCCCACGGTGAACACGAGGCGGTTGTCGGCGAGCGAGAGCCTGAGCGTATAGGGGCCGGCCTCGTGGGTCTCGAGCGCGAAGCGGTTGCGCTCCAGGAGATCGAAGATGGCGACCTCGCGCTCGTGCTCGACCTCGGAATTGTTGCGGCCGATGGAAGCCTCGTCGAGCGTCACCTCGATGAGGCGCGCTTCGTCCCGCCATCTCCGCTGCTCGTCGCCCTCGTCCTCTTGCCCGGTCATGGCCTAGTCTCTGCGATTGAGCCTGATGGCGACGGAGCGGCGATGCGCGTCGAGGCCTTCGGCTTCGGCGAGCGCCATCGCAGCGGGGCCGAGCGCGGCGAGACTCTCGGCGTCGAGCTTGAGCGTCGAGCTGCGCTTCATGAAATCGAGCACGCCGAGGCCTGAGGCGTATCGCGCGCTGCGCGAGGTAGGCAGCACATGGTTCGAGCCCGCCACATAATCGCCGATCACCTCCGGCGTATAGCGCCCGATGAAGATCGCGCCGGCGTCGCGCACGCGCAGCGCCAGCGCGTCGGCGTCGGCCGTGGCGATCTCCAGATGCTCCGGCGCGAGCCGGTCGGAGAGCGAAGGCGCCTCGTCCAGATTCCGCACCAGGATGATGGCGCCGAAATCCTGCCAGCTTGCCTGCGCCGTCGCCGCGCGAGGCAGCGTGGCAAGCTCGGTCTCGACCGCTGCATCCACCGCGCGGGCGAACTCTTCGTCGTCGGTGATGAGGATGGCTTGCGCGGCGGCATCGTGCTCGGCCTGGGCCAGCAAATCCGAGGCGATCCAGGCCGGATCGTTGTCCTTGTCCGCGATCACCACCACCTCTGACGGCCCCGCCACCATGTCGATGCCGACCTGGCCGAACACCTGGCGCTTGGCTGCCGCCACATAGGCGTTGCCGGGGCCAACGATCTTGACGACGGGAGGGATGCTCTCGGTGCCGTAAGCGAGCGCGGCGATAGCTTGCGCGCCGCCCACGCGATAGATCTCGCTGACACCGGCAAGCTCAGCCGCCACCAGCACGAGCGGGTTGAGCGCACCTTTCAGCGCCGGCACCACCATGACGATGCGCGGGACGGACGCGACCTTGGCCGGCAGCGCATTCATCAAGACCGAGCTCGGATAGCTTGCCGTGCCGCCCGGAACATACAGCCCGGCCGAGGCGACCGGCGTCCAGCGGGTGCCGAGCTCGACGCCGAGGCTGTCTCGATAAAGATCGTCCTTCGGCAGCTGCCGGCGGTGATGGGCGAGGATGCGGTCATGGGCAAGCTCGAGCGCGGCAAGCGTCTTCTTGTCCACCTTCCCCCGCGCCGCTTCGATCTCGCCTTGGCTCACTTTGAGCCCGGCCTGGCGCAAATCCACGTCGTCAAACTTTCGCGTAAGCTCGATCAGGGCGCGGTCGCCTTCGGCGCGTACGCGGGCGATGATCGCGGCCACCGCCTCGTTGACATCGGTGGCCTGCTCGCGCTTCAGCGCCAGCAGCGCCTTGAAGCGGTCCTCGAAATCGGGATCAGCGGTCTTGAGCCACGCGGCCATGGCAGAAACGTTTAGGAGCCGGTCGCGCCGGGCTCGCTGCCCGCGCCAGGTCCACTACCCGCGTCGGGCTCGCCGCCCGGATGCTCAGGCTTGGAGCGCGTGCGCCAGGCGGGACCGAGATCCTTGAGCTCGGCCTCGATGCATTCGACCTGGAGCTGGATCGAGGCGTCGCCGGAGAAGGTGAGCGTCACACGGCCCGAAGGCGCCTCGGCCGGCTCGAAGCGAAGCGCCAGCAGCGACAGCACCCTGTCGTCCGCGCCGAGCTTCAAATTCTTCAGCTGCGCGCCGAACACGCGATCGAATCTGAGCGCCACCCGCCGCCGCCGGAACACCTTGCCGTTGCTCTCTTGGGCCGCCTCCCAGTCGAAGCGGTTGAGCACCGCGGCAAAACGCTTCCTCGACGGCTGATAAGCCATATCGCCGACCCGCATCACCGCATCCTGGAGATGCGACGACACGATTTCGAGGTCCTCCTCGTCGAGGGCGATGAGCTTCAGCGCGTTCATGGCAATAGGGGGCGACCGCTGGTTTCGCGTAGGGCTAGCACGCTCCGGCATGACATGAAACTGTCAACTTCCGGAGGGGCTTCAGCTCGACAGCCGCTCGATTTGGGCGCCGCATCGGCTAAGCTTCTCCTCGATCCGCTCGAAGCCGCGATCGAGGTGATAGACCCGGCCGATCACCGTCTCGCCTTGGGCGGCAAGCCCGGCGATGATCAGCGACACCGAAGCCCGCAAATCCGTCGCCATGACCTGCGCGCCGCGCAAGCCGTCAACGCCGGTGACGAGGGCGGTATCGCCCTTGAGGTCGATGCGGGCGCCGAGCCGCGCCAGCTCCTGCACATGCATGAAACGGTTCTCGAAGATGGTCTCGCGCACTTCCGAGGTGCCCTTGGCCATGCACATCAGCGCGATGAGCTGCGCCTGCAAATCCGTGGGGAAGCCGGGGAAAGGCTGGGTCTCCACCGACACCGCGTTTAGGCCCCCGCCGTTCCGCGCCACCCTGATGCCGGTCGGCTTCTCCTCGATCTCGACGCCGGTCGAGCGCAAGGTCTGGAGCGCCTCTTGCAGCAGGTCGCCGCGGGCGCCGTCCAAGAAGACCTCGCCGCCGGTGATGGCGGCCGCCATGGCATAGGTCCCCGTCTCGATGCGGTCGGGAAGGACGGTATGCTCGGCACCGTAAAGGGTCTCGCGCCCCTGCACCCATAAGCTTCCGCTGCCGATTCCCTCGATCCTGGCACCCATCTTGACTAGGCAATTGGCGACATCGACAACCTCGGGCTCGCGGGCCGCGTTCTCGATCAGCGTCTCGCCGCGGGCGAGCACGGCGGCCATCAAGGCATTATGGGTCGCGCCCACCGAGACCTTGGCGAGCGGGATGCGGTTGCCGGTCAAGCCCCTGGGGGCTTTGGCGATCACGTAGCCGCCTTCGAGCTCGATTTCGGCGCCGAGCGCCTCGAGCGCGGTCAAATGCAGATCGACGGGGCGCGTGCCGATGGCGCATCCGCCAGGCAGCGAGACTTTCGCCTTGCCGCAGCGCGCCACCAGCGGCGC
>JALHTP010000130.1 GCA_022865725.1 Methyloceanibacter sp.
CGCCGTATACCCTCCGGCAATGCCGAACTGAGTGCGATGCAGTCTCGTGTAAAGGCCGCCTTTGGCGACCAGCTCGTCGTGACGGCCGGTCTCGATGATGCGGCCCTGGTCGAGCACGCAGATGAGATCGGCCTTCTTCACGGTGGACAGGCGGTGCGCGATCATCAGCACCGTGCGGCCGCGCATCAGCACCTCAAGCGCGGCCTGCACCTTGGCCTCGGACTCGGAGTCGAGCGAGCTGGTCGGCTCGTCGAGCAGGAGGATGGGCGCATCCTTGTAGATGGCCCGCGCGATGGCGATGCGCTGCCGCTCGCCGCCGGACAGGAGCCCGCCGGCTTCGCCAACCCGCGTGTCGTAGCCCTTCGGCAGGCCCATGATGAAATCGTGCGCGGCGGCGGCCTTGGCGGCTGCGATCACCTGGCCCTCGTCCACCGGCTTCGCGCCATAGGCGATATTGGAGCGGATCGTGTCGTCGAACAGCACCGGGTCCTGCGTGACGAGGGCGATGGCGTCGCGCAGGCTATTGACGGTGACGTCCTTGATGTCCTGCCCGTCGATCAGGACCTTGCCGCGGTCGGGATCGAAGAAGCGGAGCGTAAGGTTGACCAGGGTGCTCTTGCCCGAGCCGGAAGGCCCGACCAGCGCCACGGTGCGGCCGGGCGGCACGATAAGGCCCACGCCCTTCAGCACGGCGTTCTCGGGCTCATAGGCGAAGGATACGTTCCTGAACTCGATCTCGCCGCGATCGAGCGCGAGCGGCTTCGCGTCAGGCGCCTCGAGCAGGCGAACCTGGCGATCCACGATGCCCAACACCCGGCTTGCCGCGGCGATGCCTTCCTGGAGTTGCGTCTGGAGGGTGGCGGCGCCCTTGAGCGGCGCGTAGATCAGCAGCGCCGCGGTCATGAACCCCATGAAATGGCCGAGCGTCAGATCGCCGCGCACGCCCTTGGTGCCGGCGAAATAGATGGCGAGCGCGAAGCCGAACCCGGTCAGAAGCTCGATCGAGGGGCTCGACATGGCGCGCGCGCGTGTGCCGCGCATGGTGAATTCGAGCGCGCGGTTGATGGCCGACGCCGCGCGGGCCTCCTCCCTGTCCTCCTGGCGGTAGGCGCGCACGATGCGCATGCCGCGCAAGGTCTGAGTGATCAGCGCCGAGAGGTCGCCCGTCTCCTGTAGCGACTTGGTGGTCGATTTCCGCATCTTGGCGCGCTGGCGCGACAGCATGAACCAGGCCAGCGGCATGAAGATCAGGATCAGGATCGAGAAGCGCGCGTCCATGTAGAACATGGCGCCGATCAGGATAATGACCTTGAGATAGTTCTCGCCGAGCGTGACCAGCGAGCGGCTCGCCGTCTGGCGGATCAGCATGGCGTCGTTGAGGAAGCCCGAGAGCAGCCGCCCCGAATGCACCGTCTGGATCCAGTTCAGATCGGCGCGGGCGAGCTTGGCGAACATCTGAATGCGAAGATCGGCGATGAAGCGGTGGCCGAGATAGGCGACGGTGACGTCGGCGATATATTCGGCGATCGCCTTGACGATGGTCACCACCACGATGGCGGCGGTGACCCAGTAGACCATCTGCTCGTTCTTGGCGACGAACACGTCGTCGGCCGTCCGCTGGATGAGGAAGGGAATGGCGCCGGTGGTGGCCGCAGTGAGCAGCATGGCGGACGCGGCGAGCGCCAGGAGCCCGAACCGGGGCTTGAGATGCTCCCGCCAGATACGCGTCACGATCTCGCCGGTCGTGTACTCGACCTGGAGCTCGTCCGCGCTCCGCGTGATCGCGTCGGCGTCGCTGAACAGTCTATCTTTCAAGCAATTCCCCGATTTTTCCCGGCTTTGGCAGGAGGGGCTTAGGCTCCCGCTGCCCTTCTAGCATGCGGCGGCTCGCCTCTCTAAGGCGAAAAACCCGCCGCGCTTTATGCCGCTGACCGGCCGCTAGCCGGCCGTTTCGCCCGGTCCCTTGTCGGGGTCGAGCAGCCGGTGCAGATGCACGATGAAATAGCGCATATGGGCATCGTCGACGGTGCGGTGGGCGGCGTCCTTCCAGGCGTCGTAGGCTTGCGCATAATTGGGATAGATGCCGACGACGTCGAGCGCCTTCAGGTCGCTGAATTCCATCCCGTCGAGCGACGTGAGCTCGCCTCCGAACACGAGGTGAAACAATTGCCGCCCGCTTCCCTTGGCCCCGTCCTTTGCGGCCATGTCTCGTCCTTCCCCCGTCACGCTGCCCGAAAATTTTTTCCGAATTGAGGGCTAGAGATCTACGCGGTTTGTGCGCTCGATCAAGAGTGGATGCAGTGCCTTTCCGCTCGCCACCAGGCTGGTAAAGCGCGGCGAGGGGCGGTTATAGATATGCCGCTCGCCGTGATGGTCGGTGATCGCGCCGCCTGCCTCCTCGACGATCAGCGCGGCGGCGGCGAGGTCCCATTCGCACTTGGCCGAGAGCGAGATGGTGGCGTCGGCCTCGCCGCAAGCGACCAGCGCCAGCCGGTAGGCCACCGAGTTTACCCAGCGCGTCTTCACCTCGGGCCAGGGCTCCTTCCAGATTTTCTTTTTGAACAACCCGCCGCTAGCGATCAAGAGCGCCCCGTCGAGCGTGCTCTTCGTGCTTGCCGCGATGGGCTTGTCGTTGAGGAAGGCGCCGCCCCCACGCATGGCGTGGAAGAACTCCTTGGTGGCGGGATTGTAGACGATCCCGATCACCGGCACGCCGTCCTCGACCAGCGCCGCGGAGACCGTCCATTCCGGCACGTGGCGCAGGAAGGCATTGGTGCCATCGATCGGATCGACCATCCACACCCTGCGTCGCGTCAGCCGCTCGGCGTCGTCCTCGGTCTCCTCCGAGAGCCAGCCATAGTCCGGCCGCTTGGTGCGAAGATCGAGCTTGAGCGCGGTGTCGACCGCAATGTCGGCTTCGCTCACCTCCGAGCCGTCGGCCTTCCGATTGACCAGGATCTGCTGCTTGAAATAAGTGAGCGCAAGCTCGCCGGCGTCGCGCGCGGCGATCTTAAGAAGTGCGTAATCCTCTTCGAGCGAGGGGGCCTGAAGCGGGCGGTTGGCGGGTTCGATGGCGGTCATGGGGCTTCGCGCAAGATTCTCTAAACTTTTCGGAAGAGTTCTCTAAACCATGTGAGCAGCTTGTGGGCGCATACCAGACGTTAAACACGTCCATTAAGCGCTTCGGAAAACTTCTATGGCAGCATCGTGGCAATCAAAGGCCGCCTTAAGGCAGCCAGTCTAACGGGGAAGCTAACAGCAAGGCGTCATCCGGGTCTCAGGGCGAAAAGCTCTGGGGCCCGGTGGCTTTTTCGCGCTATATCCCCGCCAAGCGCAACTCAGAAAATTGCCGCAAGGGCCATGTCGAGCAGGATCGCGCCCAGCACGATGGCCGCGAAGTCGCGGTTCGAGCGGAAGCGCCGCAAGCAATTCTCCGGATCGTCGATGTCGAGGGTGGCGACCTGCCAGGCAAGCTGCGCCGCCGCCGCCAGCATGCCGAGCAGAAAGGCCGTGCCGGCATTCGCCATGAGCCCGGCCGCTGTGACGGCGAGCCAAGCCAGCCCGTAGAGAAAGGCGAGCCAGGGCTTGGTGGCGCGGCCGAACCTGAGCGCCGTCGATTTCAGCCCGATCAGGTCGTCGTCCTCGCGGTCTTGATGCGCGTAGATGGTGTCGTAGCCGATGGTCCAGCAGACGGCGCCCGCATAAAGCACGATGGCCGGCCAGTCGAGGCGCCCGAGCACCGCCGGCCAGCCCAGCAGTGCGCCCCAGTTGAAAGCGAGCCCGAGCACGGCTTGCGGCCAATAACTGAACCGCTTGACGAAAGGATAGAGCGCCACGATCGGCAAGACGCCAAGCCCGAGCCAAATGGTCGGGCCGTTGAAGCTGAGCAGCACGGCAAGCCCGATCAGGCAGAGCGCGAGCATGAAGATCGTGGCGGCGCGGGGCGTGACTTTTCCGCTCGGCAGCGGCCGCGACCGCGTTCTCGCCACCTTGGCGTCGATCTCGCGGTCGACCAGGTCGTTATAGGTGCAGCCCGCCCCGCGCATGGCGACCGCGCCCACGGCGAAGAGGAAGAGGAGCGATGGGTCCGGATAGGGATCGCTTAAGCTTCGCGCGGCCAGCGACACCGACCAGAAGCAGGGGAAGGCGAGCAGGAAGAAGCCGATCGGCCGGTCGGCGCGGGCGAGCCTGAGATAAGGGGCGAGCGCCGCCGGCGCGAAGCGGTCGACCAAATTCCGCGTGCCTGCGTCGGACACCGCGTCGGCTTTGCCTTGGGGCCGGGCTCGTGTCATGTGAGGGGAATTGTCATCTGTTTGACGCCTTCGGTCCTTCGCCCTTCACGCCCTAGTGTCCAACCCGAATAAGCGCCAAGCACTCGAATAAGCGCCATGTCATCCAAGCTCCAGCGCCTCTTCGTCACATCGAGGCTCGAACCGGGCGCCGAGATCGCGCTCGGCAAGGAGCAGGCGCATTACCTCGGAAACGTGCTCCGACTCAAGCCGGGC
>JALHTP010000131.1 GCA_022865725.1 Methyloceanibacter sp.
GGGTCAAAGGGTCGCACCATAGTCTTATCGAACCGAGTTCGATCAGAGATTGGTGCGTGTTTGCTGAGCGCAAGGCGATGATTGACCGCGAGGACGACCTGGCCATCGCCAAGCAGGCGGAAGCTCTGAACATCACTCGTGGCAGCGTCTACTACCTGCCGCGTTCGGTGTCGGCGACCGACCTGGAGGAGCGTGATCCCTTCACGTTGAAGCGTATCCTGCATTTGCGAGGTAGTTGGCGCATTCGGAGGCGGTGAACTGGTCGAGGAGTTCACCGATTCGTTGCCAGGTGGCTTCGATGGTTCTCTCGGCGGCTTTGCGGAGCAGGGTCTTGAGCTTGGCGAAGACCTGCTCGATGGGGTTGAGATCGGGGCTGTGGGGGGCAGGAACAGGAGTTTCGCGCCGGCAGCGCGGATGGCTTGGCGGACAGCCTTGCCCTTGTGGCTACCGAGATTGTCCATGATGACGACGTCGCCTGGTTTGAGCGTCGGTATCAGAACCTGCTCGATATAGGCGAGGAAGCTCCGCCCGTTGATCGGTCCGTCGATGACGCAAGGGGCATCGATGCGATTGACGCGGAGCGCGGCAAGGAAGGTGAGTGTCCGCCAGCGGCCATGCGGCACCTTGGCAGCGAGCCGTCTACCCCGGGCGCAGCGGCCATGCCTCCTCGTCATGTTGGTCTTCGCCCAAGTCTCGTCGATGAAGACGAGCCGCGTGGGATCAAGCTTGCCTTGATGGGTCTTCCAGCGGACCCGGCGGCGCGCCACGTCGGGCCTGTCCTGCTCGCTCGCGTGCACGGTTTTTTTTGAAGCTGATGCCCTCGAACTCGAAGAACCGCCAAACCGAGCCATAGCTGACCTTGACGCCCCGCGCAGCGAGCTCAGATAGAAGCCCGCGCAAGGTCACGTCCGGCACCGCCGCAATCCGCGCCAACAACCAGTCACGCTCGCTTCCGCAGAGCACCCGTCGGCGGGAACCTCCTATCCGCTTGGCCGCAGCACTCCCCGTGAGACGCTTACGCTGCGACCACTTCACAACGCTTGCTACGCTGACCCCAAACAATGAAGCCGTCGCCCGGCAAGATCGCCCCGCTTCCGCCGACGCAACCACGCGTTCACGCAGATCGGCAGAATAAGCTCGAGCCATAGGTGCCGGCCTCCATCCTAGCCAACACCTTGAATCAGAACCAAACCGATTCGAGAATCCTAAATCGATTCAGCCTCACAGAATCACGCTCTAGCGCTAGAGATCGTCGGAGTCGTCCCCGACGAAAGCGATGCGCAGCATGTTGGTGGCGCCAGGCGTGCCGAGCGGTACGCCCGCGGAGATGATGACGCGCTGGCCGGGCAACGCGAAGCCTTCCTGATAGGCGATGCGGCAAGCCTTGGCGACCATGTCGTCGAGGTCGCGGGGGTCGTCGGTCAAGACGCAATGCAGCCCCCACACGAGAGCGAGCTTGCGCCCGGTCGAGGGGATCGGCGTCAGTGCCAGAATCGGCTGGGCCGGCCGCTCGCGCGCGGCGCGCAAGCTCGTAGCCCCTGAGGCCGTGTAGCAGACGATGGCGGCCAGGTTCAGCGTCTCGGCCAC